>CAZLCH010000075.1:0-3223 GCA_964558025.1 uncultured Gammaproteobacteria bacterium
TCTTCGTTATTTTGGTACATTTTTATTTGCGTGGTCTTTTCTTGGTATCTTACAATTATTTATCAACGTTAAAGAATGGGATTTAGCTTTAGAAACCGGTGAAGGCGGTGGACATATTGGTTGGACGTTGGCATTTATCGTACTTAAACTAGCTGGAGTCTGGGCTGGTTTTGTTATTATATTAGCTTTGCTGATTATTGGTCTGATGATCATGTTTAATACTAATTTAAAAACATTATTTCATCATGGTACAGCCCCAGCTCGATTATTATCACAACCATTTTCTTTCTTGCGAGGCAAAAAGTCAGACAGTACCTTAGCCCAAGAGTATGACAAAAAAATTAATGCTGAAAATGAGACTCAACCCATGTTACCTGACGATGCTGACGATAGTTTTAGTCTACATACTTTAAAGGATGTTGGTGCAAAAGCTAAAGCTAGTAATGATAAGTCAGTTGAAGGCTCATTGAGTTGGAAACCAACCAATATCAAAATTGACTTACCACTTGATTTATTAAATAACCGTACGACCAAGCCAACTTCAGGTGATATTAAAAGTAATACCGAGATTATTAAATCAACTTTGGAGAAATTCAATATTCCGGTGGAAATGGGTGATGTTAGTGTGGGTCCGACTGTAACACAATATACATTAAAACCGTCAGAAGGTATTAAGCTTTCACGTATTACAGCCTTAAATAACGATTTATCAATGGCGTTGGCGGCCCACCCAGTTCGTATCGAAGCCCCGATCCCAGGGAAAGCGTTGGTTGGTATTGAAGTACCAAACCGCAGTGTGGCGATTGTTAATTTACGAGAAGTCTTGGAATCGCAAGAATTCAAAACTCGTACTAATAATTTAATGGTAGCTTTAGGTAAAGATGTAGCGGGCAAGGTGTGGCTTGATACGTTAGCAAAAATGCCACACTTACTTGTCGCTGGTGCGACGGGTTCAGGTAAATCCGTGATGTTAAATACATTAATTGTCAGCTTACTGTATCAAAACAATCCCGATGATTTGAAATTTATTATGGTTGATCCGAAAAGAGTTGAACTAACGATTTATAATGGGTTGCCGCATCTTCTCACTCCGGTGATCACTGAAGTGTCTAAAACTATTAATGCGTTGAAATGGTCTTTAAATGAGATGGATCGTCGTTTTGAAACACTGTCACAGGCACATAAGCGTGATATTGAAAGTTATAATCAATCAGCTAAAGAAAAGATGCCGTACATTGTTTTTATTATTGATGAGTTGGCTGACTTAATGGTGGTCGCGGCCAAAGAAATGGAAACTGGCATTGTTCGTTTAGCACAGATGGCACGTGCAGTTGGTATTCATTTGGTATTAGCTACACAGCGACCAAGTGTGAACGTTATTACCGGTACCATCAAAGCTAATATGCCAGCACGGATTGCCTTTTCAGTCACTTCGGGGATTGATTCGCGTACGATTTTAGATTCACTTGGTGCGGAAAAATTATTAGGTCGTGGTGATATGTTATTCTCTAATGTTTCTTTAACTAAACCAAAACGTATTCAAGGTGCTTTGATCACCGATCAAGAAATTAAGCGTGTGGTTTCTTATATTAAAGACAAGAGCGGTTCCCCAAGTTATATTTCCGAAATTGTTGAACGACAAAAAGTTCGTGGTATGGCCGGTGTTGGGATTGATGGCGGTTCTGATGATGACGATGAATTATTTGCCGAGGCCAAAGAATTAATTATTAATTCCGGCAAAGCTTCAGCTTCATTTTTACAACGACGTTTATCAGTCGGTTATGCGCGCGCCGCGAGGCTTCTTGATATTTTAGAAGAAGCTGGTATTGTTGGTCCGTCTAATGGTGCTAAGCCCCGTGAGATTATGGTTTCAAAAGAACAGTATGCGGCTATGATTCAGGATGGAGTTGCTGGTGCGCGTTTACATAATCAAGCGACGACCGAAGCGCCTGACCATTATTTAGATGATGAGTCTGAGGCAGAAGCTGAAAATAGTGGTGATGAAGAGTACGATGATTCCTTTACAGAAAGTGACGAACAACCAGATTTTATGGATGAAGATGAGATCTCTAGTAAAGATGATGATGAAGAGCCTATCCCCAGTTTTTCACCAGAGGATGATGAACTGTCTGAAAGCCCAAAAAAGAAGGCTCCGCCAGAAGATTTTGATAGATATTTTTCTCGCTAATATTAAATAAAAATTAATATAACTCCCTATCAAAGCCCTATCTCTTGACAGTGGTTATTAATCCTGTATAATAATGGTTACATTCTATGAAGTATTATTTTTCTCATTTTTATTCAATAAGTGGCTGATTGCTATCTGGTTGTTTCTTGTTATGAGCCGCTTATAAGCGGTTTTTTTAATACAAAATAGAAAGTCAAAAGTTGTGCTCAGCTGATAGATTATTTAAGAAATAATTTACCAGCTCCGCAGAACTAGTTATATCGGAGTCCTGAACGTTAACAACGGAATATAGATTATTCAAATTAATGTAATTTTAAGAGTCACAAAAAAGATTATCAACACTTTTGAAAACAAAGGTGTGGGAAAATCTCGTAAGGGTGTATGGTGAATGCCTTGACTCAAGAAGACGATGAAGGACGTAGCAGCCTGCGATAAGCCTCGGTAAGGTGGCAAGCAACCTTTGACCCGAGGATTTCCGAATGGGGAAACCTATTCCGCTGAAGGCGGAATGTCCGCTTACTGAACACATAGGTAAGTGAGACGAGTACCCGGTGAACTGAAACATCTTAGTAGCCGGAGGAAAAGAAAACAATATGATCTTTTATCAAGATTGGTGATCTTTCACCGATATTGATAAGAGATTTCGATTCCCTAAGTAGTGGCGAGCGAACAGGGAGCAGTCTAAACTATTAAAACCACGTTTGTGCGTTTCACTTTTGTGAAAAACACAAACTGAAGGAGTTAGGTCCATATGTTTTAGTAGGGTTGCAAGAGAATTATGCTTACTACCTAATGCGGTAAGGTAATGACTGAATATTATTAGTTGAAGTGAGTTGGAAAACTCAGCCAGAGACGGTGATAGCCCGGTAAGCGAAAATAATATTCTCATTATGATAATTACTTCTTAAGTATCGCGGAACTCGTGAAATTCCGTGAGAAACCGGGTCGACTATGACCCAAGGCTAAATACATTTTGAGATCGATAGTGAACTAGTACCGTGAGGGAAAGGTGAAAAGAAGTCCGATAAGGACAGT
>CAZLCH010000076.1:0-3214 GCA_964558025.1 uncultured Gammaproteobacteria bacterium
CTACGGCTTTACGTGCTTATGCTAGAAAGTATGGCGAGGATGAAGAAAAATGGTCCACGACCGGCCTACTACATGATTTTGATTATGAGCGTTATCCCGAACCTAATCCAATGACGCAAACCGGACATCCTTACGAAGGGATAAAAAAATTACAGGAACTTGATTATGACCAAGATATTATTGAAGCAATTTTGGGTCATGCCGCCTATACCAATACACCTAGAAAATCTCTTTTAGCTAAACACTTATTTGCCTGTGATGAGTTATGTGGTTTTTTAGTGGCCTGTGCTTATATTAAACCAGATAAATTCAGCACCTTGACCACAAAATCAGTCGAAAAAAAATTAAAGAATAAAAGTTTTGCCGCCAAAGTCAATCGAGAAGATATTGATCAGGGAATACAAGAAATTGGTATAACAAGAGACGAACATATTAATTTTCTCATCGAAACTTTACGAGCAATCGAACAAAAAATTTTTACGTAAACAAAATAGTCTCTATATCAGAGACTATTTTGTAATTCATATTAACTTAGTATATTATCGCTTGGTAACAATCACTGGATTACCATATAAATCTGCTTGTTCAACTACGGCAATAATAAATGTATTACTACGATAATGAGTCTGTGCCCATACGCGACCAACTAACACATCACCATCAGTACCAAAGTTACGACCGCTAATATACAGTACGCCCATTACTCGTCGTTCAGATTGTACATACTGTACACGTCGTTCAAGACGAGTGATAACGGCTGGACCAATGTTCACTTCATTACTGCGACTAGTACCAACCGTCACTGAAACATAACCATAATAATAGCTATCTAAAATTTTTAAGCGAATTTCCTGACCTTCACTGGTGTTGTAGATGCCAATCATCTGAATTTTTGGATTAACAGTCGTACCATCAGCGTATTTGAAGTTCACTTTGTTGTCACGAATATTTGGACCAAAACCATAACCCTTGATACTTAATATTTTAGTATCGCTCGTAATAGTCGCCTGTTGAATAGTTGGAGTAACAGCTAAACGATAAGTATCATCATTAAGCCAGTAACCAGATTGAACTTTTAGGGTAGCACCTTGGTTTGGTATCGCGCGTGGTGTTACCACTGTCACTAAAACATTATCACCTGACTGGGCAATTCGTAGTGGCGCCACAGCAATCTCTTGATTATTTGGCATCTTAAAATAAACGGTAATTTGTGAAGCGTCTAATAAAGCACCCTGAACAGTTAAAACTAATTCTTCACCCGGGATTGGCTCAATTGGCTGACGAGCAACAATAGTTGGGATAATTTCTAGTGAAATATTGTTTGATTTTTGCCCATTAACCTGAACATTAATTAGGCCACTGACAGTACCGGCCGGTACCATAACATCAACCCAATTACCATTAGGATCAATCTGGTTTGAATTCACCGTCACAGTAATGACGCGATTGTAAATTGACCAAAATTCAACTGAGGCTGAAGTAGCGGTTTTAAAACCAGTACCCTGTAGACGAATTGTTTCACCAACCTTAGCCGCTGGTATTGAAATATTACTATTAGTTTGATTTCGCTTATGATTACTTCTCACTGAACTAATCGTTGGTTTAGCAAGATACTGTAAGGCATTAGCTTTTTCTGATTCATTAGGACCAGATTTTACAGTCACCTTCACTTTATTAAGAGTGGTTGGTGTGGCAACTTCAATAATCTCATAATTTTCAGTGCCAGAAACAATCTTTTTTACCGTCGCATTTTTACTAGTGATTAAAACATCTTGTTCATTATAAAATTTCACCACTGGCTTATAGGCAATACCCTTACCATTAATAGCAATCTTATCACCCACCTGTTCATGGCCACGATTAGCCCAAGTGACACTGTAAATAACCGGTTGAACTGTATAGCCAATGGCATTAGATTTATTTTCTACAATTGCACCCGCTGAATTGGTAAAATAAGTACGAACATGTAATTTATCATGCGCTAAACCAACTGGTAACTTCACGACTAATTGAGTCAAACTTGAATCAATCGTATGTGGATGTAACCAAATAGTTGAAATAGCACCATTAGTACCAATCGCCGTCATTAAAACAAAGTCTTTAGTAAGGTCAGGATGAAAACCACTACCATAGACTACTAAATCTTCATCGGGGCGAAGTGGGTCTGGACTAAAATCAGTTACCTTGGCATAAACATTATAATTAAAACTGCCAATCGGTGCACCAAAGATATACACTTTACCAACGCCGCTAAATGTTTGTGGGGCAATCGTAAATTTTGCTGAACCATTATTCATGGAAATCGGCGCAAACTGTTTTGTTTCAATCGTATTATTATTAGGATTAAAATAAGGTAGCTCTAAACGGACATCATCAACAGTTAAACGATTACCGCCGGAAATAGTTAAACTTTTTTGTTCACCAATAAAGCCAGCAATATTTTGTGTACCAATCGTTAAATTATTTTCTGATAAATCAAGACCGTCAATATATAAAGTGGTGTTATCCGGTATATCACCAAAAGCGATACCAAGCGTGGCGTTGGCTGAATCAGTCGCTCGAAACACAACTTGCTTTTTCTCCCACTGGGTGGAAACAGAGATTGATTGTGCTGGTGCTAAGAACTGATAATTATCAGCTCGCTGTATATAAGTTGAAATGGTGGTTGGTGATGAAGCTTTGGTATATAGAGAAAAATAATAAGTTTTACCTGATGTAATCGTAAAAGGATTAGTAGTCGGATTGGTAACAATACCACCGTCATATAATGTGGTTGGACGTCCGGTCACTTCAATACCAGCCGAGTATGAACCATTACCAAAAGGAGCGTCATAGCTTCTAAACATACTATAAGTACGCACTGTTGGCTGATTATTCCAGGTAGACCAATACGTATCAACATTACCCTGCTCAAAGCTTGGGTTTTTAATTAAATTACCGCCAGCGGCCTGAGCCTGAGAAAATGGTAAAGTTGCCATGCCAAGCAGGCCTAACCCTAAAATTATGCTAAAAATAGCCTTTTTTCCTAAAAAATAATAGTGTTTCATATAGTTATAAATTGACATCTAAGCTAATAAAATAGCTTAACTGACTATTTATAGCATCAATAAATATATTTGTCAAGTATTAAAATAAAATGATTCTGTACCTTTATTCCCACCATAAAAAACACCTCCTAGTATCAGACCAGGAGGTGGGTTAATTAATGGAATAT
>CAZLCH010000077.1:0-3191 GCA_964558025.1 uncultured Gammaproteobacteria bacterium
GTTTTTTCCAGAATTTTGTCAGCTTCAAGGTTGGTGGTATATTGTTCAACTTCTTGGGCATTTTCATCATTTTCAGTGCCATAATCAGGCATATCAGGACCACGACGACTATTAACATCTTGGCCAATCCCAGCCAGCTCTTCAGTAAGCTGAGCTTTTTGTTTTAAGAGGTCTTCTTTAATTTTTTGGAGAGTTTCGGCATTCATATAATTATTATAATTTTATACTATAATATTTAGCTTTTTTCGGCAATTAGCGCCAATTTTTATTAGTGAGGCCTTGAGTGGCGGCTTCAACCTGAGCTTCCTGTTTTGAAGAGCCGCGGCCAATCGCAATCATCTCTTCATTTAGGTAGAGCCCAACTTCAAATATTTTATTATGATCAGGTCCAGACTCTGACAGTACTTTATAATGTGGAGTAATACCAATAACTTCTTGAGCTTTTTCTTGAAAACGTGATTTTGGGTCAAGGTACAGATGATTTTTTAAAATATGTTCAAAGTGAGAAAGAATAAAATTATTGATAAAAGTTTTGGCAACATCGGTTCCACCGTCAAGGTATAGCGCACCAATTAATGCCTCCATGGCATTAGCAATAATATAGTGGCGCGCTTTTGAATTCACATCTTTAGCTTCTCCGCGTGAAAGATAGAGATTTTCTTCTAAACCTAACTCTTGGGCAATTTGTGCCAACATTTTGGCATTCACAAGACTGGCGCGCCAATCAGTTAATTCACCCTCTGGTGTATCGGGATAGGTATGAAATAAGTATTCAGTGACAATAATTTCTAAAACCGCATCACCAAGAAATTCCAGTCGCTCATTATGTCCAAGAGAAAACTCAGGGTGTTCATTAATATAAGAACGATGAACCATGGCTTGTTTTAATAAGTCAGGCTTTGTAAAGGTATAATTGATAGTTTTTTGTAGTTTAGAAAATTCTTTCATACTAGCTATATTATGTAGTTTCAGCGGTAACTTCTGGTATCACTTCTTGTTCAGCTTCCTTTTCTTTTTCTTTAACTTCGTTATCTTTATCAATTTGTTTAGGCGGCATCTCTTTCATAATCGCACCTAGAACACCATTAATAAATTTACCCGACGAATCACCACCAAACGCTTTGGCAATTTCAATTGATTCATTAATAGCGACTTTAGCGGGAATATTGGCGTCAAAAACTAATTCATAAATACCAAGTCGCAGAACATTACGATCAACAATCGTAATTTGATCCAGCGGCCATTCAGTGGCGTATTTAACAATATAGGCATTAATTTCCTCAAGATGGGCAATAACACCTTTGACCAACGCTTCAACAAAACCATGATCATCAAAATTAGGGGCAAACTGTTCAAAGTTTTGTTTGATGATTTCGTCAATTTCTGAATTATGGCGTTCATTAAAATCCCAGGCAAACAAGGTTTGCATGGCAATGGTACGTGAAAGATGACGATTAGCCATAAAAATGAGTTATAAAGTTAAAAGTTATAAAGTTTTTAAGTAACTATATAGTATAGTTGTTATACTTTACGACTTTTTACTTTTTAGTTTTACTTTAACCACCTCACTGTTTTTATAATATCCGCAGTGAGAACAAACACGATGAGGTAAAACTGATTGTTTGCACTTTGGGCATACCAAAGTTGTTTTTGGTTTAAGCGCATGATGGGAGCGACGATTATTAGTGGCGCTTTTCGTGCGCTTTTTCATTTGAACCATAAGAGTAGAGAGTTGTTAGTAGATCGTATATGAGTTGTTATGGATTTATCCCTAACAGCCAATATACCAACGGCTAACAGGCTCTATAGTTTAATATTAAAAGAATACCTTATTTATAGCCTAATTTTTCGATTTTAGTCAAGTTAATTATGTGATTACATCAGCTCTATCCATGCTATACTAATACTATCTATGCAGTCACAGTCTTTCAGATTCCCTCCGGGGTTTTTTTGGGGTACCGCCACGTCCGCCTATCAGATTGAGGGCGGTTTAACTAATGATTGGAGTGAATGGGAAAGGTCCCCTCAGCGTTTAGCTTATTTAAAGGCTAAAAATTTTAATCCAGCGGATTTTCAATCAGCTTTGGCCGCTAATTCATGGAACCAACTTGAAGCTGATATACAATGTGTTAAAAAACTTAATAATAATGCCTATCGATTTTCAATTGAGTGGTCACGGATTGAACCAACTGAAGGTCAGTTTAACAAAGAAGCGTTAGAAAAATATCACCAGTTTATCTTGCGCTTGAAAGCCGAAGGCATTGAACCGTTTGTGACGTTGTGGCATTGGCCACTTCCACTCTGGTTACGTGATCAAGGTGGATGGACCAATGCGAACATTATTACTTATTACAATCGTTACGTGGCAATAGTTGTAAAAGCTTTGCCTGAGGTTAGATTTTGGCTGACGCTTAATGAGCCAACGATTTATGCTGGCAAAAGTTATCTTGAAGGCACTTGGCCACCACAGAAAAAGAATTTTTTGCTTTATGTTAAAGTGTTACAACACTTGATTAAAGCTCATAAAGTCATATACACCACGATTAAAAAAATTCAGCCGCAAGCACAGGTGGGAATTGTTATGAATAATATTGATTTTGATCCTGCTCCGGGTATTATTAATAAAGCTTTAGCTGGCATAATAAATTGGTGGTGGAACGAACGTATTTTAAATCAACTCAAAGGTTACCAAGACATGATTGGTTTAAATTTTTATTTTCATAACCGAGTCAATTACGGTTTTTCTAAAAATTTGAATGAAAAAGTATCTGACATGGGTTGGGAATTATACCCATCAAGTATTACAGCTGTTTTATCACGTTTAAAAAAATATAAGTTACCAATTTATATTACTGAAAATGGCCTGGCTGATAGCGAAGATAAGTATCGTGCTTGGTATATTATCGAAATTTTGCGTCATATATACAAAGCGATCAAGGCCGGAGTTGATGTTCGCGGTTATTTTCATTGGTCATTACTGGATAATTTTGAATGGGCTGAAGGTTTTATTCCGAAGTTTGGTTTATTTACTGTTGATCAAGAGAGTTGGCAAAGAACACCTCGTCCGAGTGCTACCGTATATGCTAATATTGCCAAAAATAATGAGGTTTAGATTTAAAAATTATCGATTCTATATTTTGTGTATATTATAGTCGCCATAATTTCCTATTTCTTGAATGCCGGCGTGTACG
>CAZLCH010000078.1:0-3134 GCA_964558025.1 uncultured Gammaproteobacteria bacterium
GTGGTTAATATTGGTGCCGCGACAACCAGCATCGCGGTGTTTGAAGAAGGTGAATTACTCCACGCTGCCGTTTTGCCGATTGGTTCTTCTCATATTACCTCTGATATTGCCATTGGCTTGCGTTGCCCAATCAATCTCGCGGAAAAAGTTAAAGTGCGCTATGGTTCAGCCAAAGCCGAACAGTTTAACAAGAAAGATGAAATTGATATTAGTGATATTGTGGCGGAAGAAAATCTAACGGATGAGATTACTGTTATTTCACCGCGCTATGTAGCCGAAATTATTGAAGCGCGCGTCGAAGAAATTTTTGAAAAGGTTGATACGGAATTAAAAAAGATTGATCGTTCAGGCATGTTACCGGCTGGTATTTGTTTAGTAGGTGGTGGCGCCAAGCTGGGTGACATTGTTGAGATTGCTAAAAAGAAATTACGCTTGCCGGTGGCGCTCGGTGTGAATCGTACTGTCGCAACCGTAGTAGATAAAGTTAATGATCTTGAATACGTAACTGCTCTTGGTTTAGTCGTCTGGGGACATCAGATGACTAAAGATAGTAATATGAAAAATAATTTAATTGCCGCTCCACTACAAAAAGCGATTTCCACTGTTAAAAATTTGTTTTCCGCCTTTCGTCCATAGGTGAACACAAAAAGTGTTCAGTTTAGTTGCAATTTACGCTCACTCATTCTATAATGAGAGGAGTGTTTTTTTAACTCTTTTAGGTCTATACATTTCTGATAAGATACAAGAAATTGATGACTCTACATCTATGGCAGAAGTTAAACCATTGATTGAAAGTTTTGCGAAGATAAAAGTTGTTGGTGTTGGTGGCTCAGGTGGTAGTGCGTTGAACCGTATGATTGACAGCGGTATCAAAGGCGTTGAATTTGTTGCGGTTAATACCGATGTACAAGCGTTACATTATAATAAAGCGACCAAGAAAATTCACATTGGAAAAAATATCACTCGTGGTTTAGGTGCGGGCATGAATCCTGACCTCGGACGACAAGCGGCCGAAGAAGCGCAAAACGAAATTCGCGACGCTCTTAAAGATGCAAACATGGTTTTTGTGACATGCGGGCTTGGTGGTGGTACTGGTACTGGTGCCGCTCCGATTGTGGCTGAGTTGGCGCGTGATTTAGGAGCGTTGACCGTGGCGGTGGTAACACGACCATTTTCCTTTGAAGGTGCACAACGTAAACAAATTGCTGAGCGTGGTTTATCAGAATTAACTGATAAGGTTGATACAATTATCACGATTCCTAATGACAAGATTTTACAAGTCATTGAAAAAAAGACTTCAATTCTTGATGCTTTTATGGTGGTTGATGAAGTTTTGCGTCAGGGTGTTCAGGGTATTTCCGAATTAATTACCATCCCTGGCCTTATTAACGTTGACTTTAACGATGTCAAAGCCGTTATGTCCGGCGCTGGTAGCGCTTTAATGGGGATTGGTCAGGCCAGCGGTGAAAATAAAGCGATTGAAGCCGCGAAACTGGCGATTAACTCCCCGTTACTGGAAATGTCTATTGAAGGCGCTCGCGGTATTCTCTTTACGATTGTTGGTGGTGCTGGTTTAAGCATGCACGAAGTCAATGAAGCCGCCAAGATTATTACTTCTTCGGCTGATGAAGACGCGAAGATTATTTTTGGCGCCGTGATTGATCCGCGTTACAAAGATGAAATAAAGATTACTGTTGTCGCGACCGGCTTTAACGGCAAACGTCCGATCGGCACCCCGTCCTTAAGCAATGGCCTTGACCGTAGTTATAGCCCGACACCGTTTATTGAAGAAGATCAAGATCGTCATGTTTCATTACCAACCACTAAAGGTAAGCCTTCAGCGCTAAAAATGGCGCAGGCTGAACCAGCCAGCAAAAAACCAGCCGCTGATGAAGAGGATGAGGATGACGAACTCTCAATTCCGACGTTCATAAGGAAGAAGATGATGTAGGTTTATATAAAATTTGATTTAATACAAAGTGGCTCTTCTTGAGCCACTTTTTTGATATGACTTTTTTAAATATATTAGTTGTTTAATAAGTACTATCTTTATATATACTTGACTTTATCATAGAGTATGATAAAGTGAGCATATCAATCTTACTTTTGTGAACAAAATTTTTATCAAAACTAAAGCATCCTAATTCAAGTATAGCTTGTAGGGATGTTTTTTGTTAGTCAGTATGAAATGTCCGATTTGTTATTTTCAAGATACAAAAGTAGTTGATTCGCGAGTGGCGGCTGATGGTTTGTCAATTCGTCGGCGGCGAGAATGTTTAAAATGCGGTTATCGTTTTTCAACCTACGAAGAAGTGGAAATTTTGGATCTGACGATTGTGAAGCGAGACGGCCGCAAAGAAAATTACAGCCGTGATAAATTAGTTAAAGGTTTGAAACGAGCTTTGGAGAAACGTCCGATCACGGAAGAGAAATTTAAAAAATTAATCAGTTTAATCGAGCGTGATATTCAGAGTTTACGCAAAAACGAAATTATCTCGGATCGGCTTGGACAGATTGTTATGAAGCAGTTGAAAAAAGTTGATCAGGTAGCCTATATTCGTTTTGCCTCGGTGTATGAATCGTTTAAAGACGCTCAAAGTTTCAAGCGCGAATTAAATAAATTGATTAAAAGCAAAAACAAATAAGGCGGTGAGTCCCTGAGATTACCCCAATGCTTGTCTGGCCTGTGAACACAGTGGCTGGACAAAGGCCACTTTTTGACCGAAGTGGTCTTTTTTGTTAGATTAACTACCTTGCCAATGGTTGTCGTCTTGGTATACAATGTAGCTAGAAAATATTTTAATCTTAGCCCCATGTCTGAGTCGGAATTGAAAAAATTATTGGAGGAAAATTTGGCCTTAAGTAAGGAAATTCAGGCTATTAGCAAGAAAACGGCTACCTATTTAAAATGGTTGCGCATTACTGATATCCTGAAAATTTTAATCATCCTTATCCCTTTGATTGCCGCGTGGTTGTACTTACCAAACATACTCAGTAGTTTTTCCGCCGCGTATGGTGAAGTTTTGCCGCAAGGTTTAATGAAATAGTATGGCGCAGAAGATGACTGGTACCGCTTTTCAGATTTTAGTCTGGCAGGCATTAACCAAAATCCCCAAAGGTAAAGTCATGACTTA
>CAZLCH010000079.1:0-3104 GCA_964558025.1 uncultured Gammaproteobacteria bacterium
TATTGCTGAGGCTCTGCAATACAGATTTCAAGAAATGTAAAAAGATATTAATATATTTTAACTTTTAGGTTATTTTTTGCTATACTAAGACTATATAATGACTTTATGAAAAAAAAATTAGGCATCCTTGGTTTATTATTAGTATTTATTATTACCTCCGGTGCAAGTTGTTCTTCTTCAAAAGTTTCTTCTGAAGAATTACAGCCAATTACTTTAAATTATTGGCGGGTTTGGGATGGCCCGGATGATATGGCGCCTTTAATCGAAGCCTATAAAGCCGTACAGCCAAACATTACGATTAACTATCGTAAGTTAAGTTATGATGAATATGAAGCGGCGTTACTTGATGCCTGGGCTGAAGATCGGGGTCCGGATATTTTTTCGATTCAAAATACGTGGGTACGAAAGTATCAAACAAAGATTGCCCCACTGCCCGATACCTTAACCGTTGTTCGTCCGACGACTAAAGGTGCTCTTAAAAAAGAAGTCGTTGGGGAAACGCAGAAAATTCGCAGTATTAGTCCAACCGAGGTTAAAAATACCTTTGTGGATGCAGTGGCGCCTGATGTGATTATTCCAACCCAAGGCAAGGAAAAAATTTATGGCCTACCTTTATTTATTGATACCTTGGCGATGTATTATAATAAAGATTTATTAAACAATGCCGGTATCCCCCAGCTTTCTTCTTATTGGAATAAAGAATTTCAGCAACAGGTTAAGCAGTTAACTAAACAAGACACTCGCGGCGAGTTAATTCAATCAGGGGTTGCCTTAGGCGGCGCAAAAAATATTGAACGTTCAGCCGATATTTTGTCTGCGCTCATGATGCAAAATGGCGCCGTGATGATGGATGGTGATGCGGTAACTTTTAACCAGATTCCACCAGTTTTTCGTGATCGAGGTTATAATCCTGGTATGGAAGCAATACGTTTTTATACTGATTTTGCCAACCCAGCTAAAGAAGTATATAGCTGGAATAATAAGTTAGAAAATTCTTTACAATATTTTATTGATGGTAAATTAGCAATCTTTTTTGGTTATGCCTATCATCTACCAATAATTCGTTCTCAGGCGCCACGTTTAAATTTTGCAATTAGTAAATTTCCACAAATTGAAGGTAGTACGATTGAAGCTAATACCGCTAATTATTGGGTTGAAACCGTTTCAGCTAAAAGTAAGTATCAAAACGAAGCTTGGGACTTTGTTCAATTTATGACCACTAAACCAGACCAAGCAAAAAAGTATTTAGCCAAAGTTGGTAAGCCAACCGCCTTACGATCGATTTTATCTGAACAGTTATCTGATGAATCACTGAAAGTTTTTGCTTCTCAGGTTTTAAATGCCAAAACATGGTATCGAGGTAAAGATGTTACCTCAGCCGAAGCCGCTTTTAATGAGATGATTGACAGTGTTGCTACTAACCCTGAAGAACTTGAAAAAGCGACAAATTTAGCCGCCAGTCGTATTCAACAAACAGTCCGATAATTATTTTATGTTAGACAAAGAAAAAAAAGCATTACTGACTAAAATTACCTTTAGTGTTTTGTTTTTTGCCATAATGTTCTATGTTCATCCCGTACGAGCCGCGATTGGACCGTTACTAGATGACGCTTTAATTAAAAAAGCGCAATGTGGCCCCAATAGCGACTGTTCACTTAATACCTTTATTATTTTGGGCGTACGTTTGAGTGATATTATTTTAGGTGTCGTGGGTTCATTAACGTTATTGATGTTTGTGTACGGCGGCGTGATGCTACTTCTATCAGGGGGTAACTCCGAAACAGTTGCTAGAGGTAAATCAATTATTCTTGGCTCAGTGGTTGGTCTTTGTATTGTTTTTGGCAGTTATACGATTATTAAATTTACCGTCAATAATATTTTAGGTGCTAAACAAGGTTACCAGTTTACCGGTGGTGCGCCAGGTAGCACCACTAATCAAGGAGGAGATACAACTAATAAATGTGTGGAGGACCGACCAGGACGAACCGCATCTTGTATTAATAAGAACCAAGCTTGTGAAGATCCATATGGTAGCCCAGGCTATGTGGCTGGAACACTAGATTGTACTCAAAATAAAGTTTGCTGTATCACTGATGACATACCATCAAATCAAACATGCACGGGCAGTGATGTTAGTAATACCTGTATCCTACCTCCGCAAACTTGTGCCGGCACTATTTTATCATTACCTTGCGCAAACAGAGGTATCTGTTGTAATATTCCGTCATAGTCAATATCAATAATTATTTTTTTCATGCCTTTTTTTGAGCGCACCCCAATTTTACTTGATGGTGAAACAGTAGCTGAGCAATTACGTCGCGCCAGAGAAGCTAAGGGATTGTCATTAGAAAAAATAACTCGTCAGTTAAAGATTCGCCCTGTTTATTTACAGGCTTTGGAAAAAGGCGATTACCATTTATTACCGCAAGGCGTCTATCGCCTTAATTTTTTGCGAGAATATGCTCGTTTTTTAGGCCTTGATAGTCAGCGACTCATTCAACAATTAAACCGAGAAGTTAAACATCGGCAATCAGGGAAGAAGCAGTTATTTGACCGCCAGGTGGTAAAAAGACGTTATTTAATAGCATTGCCTCACCTGCTTAGAAATGCTATAATTGGAGTCTTGATTGTTGCTTGCTTGCTCTATGTCGTCGTGCTATTACAGCGGATTTTTACCCCGCCTTTTTTAGTAATTAGCTTTCCGCCAGATGATTTTTCTACGTCAGAAACCAAACTTTTAATTAAAGGACAGAGTCAACCGGAAACTGAAATAAAAATCAATAATGAGGCTGTCTTAGCCGATAATAAGGGTTATTTTGAGCGAGAAGTATATGTCCAAACCGGCTTTAATACTATTATCATCAGCGCCAAGAAAAAATACAGCCAACCAGCCATTATAACCCGAAAGATATTGGTAAAAAATTGAGAAATGAATATAATAACTAAAGTAGTATTGTTAGTTATTATCTTTATTTATTAATTATCCTCCTTTAATTTTTTATTATATGTCAGAGGAAAAAAAGACTAAAGCCGCTAAGGCTGAAATGAGTGATAATAAACAGCAAGCAGCCGAAGCGGCAGTTGACCAAATTAAGTCGATGTTT
>CAZLCH010000080.1:0-3085 GCA_964558025.1 uncultured Gammaproteobacteria bacterium
CTAGGCTCGTAGCTATCACCCAATACGATATTTTTAATTTTTTTGGTCTAGAGAAACGACTTTTCAATTTTTCTTAAATATTTTTATGCAGCCATATAGGATCTTGTATCCCGGCGGTAACACAACAGCGATTGTTACTGTAACTGTACCATCTGTAGATCAAATAAAAATTACTCAAAAAATTATGGCTATACATACAGAGGTGGAGCAGGTTGGCTTTCTTTCCCCCGCGGCTAGTAACAACTATGACTGTCAACTTGATATGATGGGGGGAGAATTCTGTATTAATGCCGCTCGTTGCGCGGCTCTTATCTGGAGTCAACAAACAGGTTCCAATACTATTTTTTTAAAAGTCTCTGGTTTTGATGAAGTTATAAAAGCAATTATTAGACACAGTGAAGTAAAGGTATTGTTACCAACAAGTTTATTTTTAAATTCTAAAAAAATTAAAGAAGGAACCATTGTTAATTTGTTAGGTATTAGGTTATTAGTTACTGATCAGGTAATTGATTCACAATTATTTAATAATCTTCTACATCGTTATGGCTTAGACTGTTTAGCTTTTGGTTTAATACAAGTTACCTACCGCTCAGAAAATAATCTTGCTATTAAACCTCTCATTTGGGTCAAAGCTACAAATAGCTTAATAAGGGAGACGGGTTGTGGCTCCGGTAGTTTAGCCTCTTGTCTTGTGGCTTATGAAAAAAATAATAAAATAAAGGATTTCACAGTTTTACAGCCAAGTGGCGATTACTATAAGATTATTTTTGAATTTTCAGAAACCAGTAATTTTTTTAGTATTCAAGGTATAGTTATTGAAAAAGAATCAAAAAATATTCATTTATATGTCTAACTGTATTTATTGCGGTAATAACCCTGTTTCTCATCGTACCACTTGGTTTAATGAATCATTATCAGTTATCATGCGGCCTGTAAATCAGCGTTTTTTTAACAGGGCGGCAACTAAAAAACTACTACGAATGATAACGCGATTATTTTCACCCTTAGTTTGGTTATTAGAGCTAATTCAGGTCATTACCTATGGTAATGAAGCATCAAGTAAGACCAGCGCTCGCGCCGAAGTATTATGGCGATCAGCTAAGGAGCGAGGCATTACTATGCAAAGTTTAAAAATTTTTGGTCATGAAAATGATTCATACCGCGCTTTTATTAATAATCGAGTAATCCACTTTTCCGGTTTGCCTCGGCCTGAGTATGCGCCAATGACCGCCGAATGGTGGATGGATGATAAAAGCTTAATCAAGAAAAAATTATTAGCCGCGAATATACCGGTTGCCCGAGGAGGAAGTTTTTGGCGTTATCAACCCTTATTGAATTTATTTAGAAATTTAGAAAAACCAGTCATCATCAAACCTCGCCTCGGCTCTCGTGGTCGACATACTACGACATTTATCTATACTGAAGAACAATTAAAAAAAGCTTTTATTGTCGCTAAGCAATTATGTTTTTGGGTTGTGATGGAGGAACATTTGGTTGGTAGTGTTTATCGAGCCACAATGATTGATTATAAAGTCGCTGGTATTTTGCGTGGTGATCCGCCCCGTGTTACCGGTGATGGTGAGCATACAATCCGTGAGTTGATTGGAATTAAAAATAAAAATAAGCATCAGGAAATTCATGATGTTATTATCACCCCAGCTATGGAGATTTTTTTAGAACGTAATAACTATACACTTAATACTGTTTTACCAAGAGGACTAACCATTGATCTATCAGAAAAAATTGGTGTCTCTTATGGCGGTAACAGCGCTGAAGATACTCTTATCACTCATCCAGAAATAAAAAATATTTTAGCCAAAGCGGCGATAGCAGTTGGTGATCCAATTCTTGGCTTTGATTTTATTATCAACGATATTAGCACTGATCCAACAAAACAAAAATGGGGAATCATTGAATGTAATGGTGTGCCATTTATTAATCTACACCATGATCCAATTGAAGGTGAGCCAAATAACGTTGCTCAGTATGTCTGGCAGTACGTTGAGAATAACCTACATTATTACTAATCTAGATTAAAAAACAAAAACAACTCCAAAATCTGGAGCTGTTTTTAAAATCGTGAATTACGCCGAGTGACTGGCGTGTGATGACTTTTCGCAGTTCTTGCACATGTTCTTATGGTTAGCAATTTCAATAATCGCTGAAAGACCAACTAAGACATAGATGATACGAGAGATAGCCGCACTCATACCGCCAAATAATGATCCAATATCCCAGTGGAAAAGACCAAACAACAGCCAATTTAAGCCACCAATCACTAGTAGAAGAAACGTAATACTATGAAGGTTTTTCATAAAAATCCTTGTAATATAGTAATAAATAACGTGCCCTCGACCTTTAATTATTTTTAATTATAACATATTTTTAAAAGGTAAATAATAGTCATAATTTAGGCTAATATTTGACTTTTTTTGTTTTTTGTTGTTTAATGGGTTAATACATAATAAATTAAAAATTTAAAACTCAAGAAAGGAGAATAATTTGTTTGTAATCAATCAAAATTCAAAGAACTACCTTTCCGTTGTTAGTTTATATATATTCAATCTGGTAAATAGTGGTAATGAAACATTAATAAAATTAAGTTTTCAGCCGGATGTTGATGTATATAATCTACTAATAAATGAGAACTCATTACTTGAGAAAGATTTACATCTTTCAAATACGGGTAAAATGGCTTTGGTCGGAGAATTAGAGTCTTTCTTCCAAAAAAAATTTAATGTAGAAACTAAAGATCAAGATTACCTTTATAGAGACTATGCCATAAAGGATATAATTTCTTTATTACAGTAATTTTTTAGAATGAGTTTTAGCCCTGTTTATTAAAGACAGGGCTTTTTATTTAACAATTACTATATGTTATACTAGAATAATTGAATATAACTTTTAGATTTTACATTTTAAGTTTTGTCTTTTAGCATTAAGTATTATGCCTCGCCCCAAAAAGCAAAAAAATCCCTTAGATTATATTTCCATTCCTGGTATTAAACTCAGCCCTGAAATCAAGCAAAGTATCTGGGCCGTCTTTTTTTTAACACTGGGTATCTTGAGCTTTCTTGGCTTTTTT
>CAZLCH010000081.1:0-2992 GCA_964558025.1 uncultured Gammaproteobacteria bacterium
TGGATCAAAACCAACTGAAATGGTTGCTATTACTGTATAATCAGGCTTTCTTAGTACAGAAACTGTGTTAGAGCCTTGATTAGCAATATATATATATTGAGTACCGTTAACAGTTATGGGTGCAGTTAATTGATATGGATTGGTACCAACCGAAGCTTTTAAATAAGAACCAATAACAATATTAAAATTATCACCAAGATTTCTTCTAATTAATGAATTTTCCGCTAGCAAACTACCCACCGATGATGGTAAAGAATAACTCGTACGAGTTTCTGCTGAAGTATTAGTAACTGAAGCTGAGGTAACAGCAGTGACAGAAAGATCAGGCGTCGTATGTCCTGAACCAATAGTATAGGTGCCGGTTAATGTCACTCCACTGACTGTATTGAGTACCACTGAAGCACCGGTACTGAGTGTCACGGTCATAGTAGAACCAGCCTGAAGGTTTTGACCAAAAGTGGCCGTAATTGGAATAACTTGTCCGGTTGTATATATACCATTTGTAGCGGTAGTTGAAAATGAAATCAAGTTAGGATGCTGAGAAGAAATGGAAGTAGTATCAACGGCGGTAATACTATTACTAGAATTATTACTGACATATAATACTTTATTATCACCAGCTGTCGCATAAAAAGGTTTGGTACCAACAGTTGGACTTTGAACTAACGTATCAGTCGTCGTATCGATCACTCCAATTGTGGTAGCGACGCCATCTTTAGTAACATAAATTTTATTATCAATCACAACACAGGTAGTTGGGTTACCACCGACAGTGATTGTGCTACTCACGGTATTAGTTAACGTATTGATCACTGACACCGTACCACTACCACGGTTAACCGCATACATCTTTGTTCCCACCGCGCAAGAAAAATAGGGTGTGCTACCAACTGTAATATTAGTAGTCACTGTGTCAGTCGCTGAGTTAATAACCGCCACCGCATTAGACTTACCAACATACACTTTATCACCAATTACCAGGGCTTTGGTGCCTTGGCCACTCATACTGGGAACACTAATTGTCGTTGAAACCGTATCAGTCACTGTGTTAATCACCGAAACTGTACTATCTACTCGATTTGGCACGTATAATTTAGTACCTACGACTCCCGCCAACCACGGTGCTAACCCAACCGTAATAGTACTTGTTACTGTATCAGTCAACGTATTAATCACTGAAATGGTATTCGTATTAGTATTACTAACATAAATTTTACTGCCTACCACGGTGGAAAAATAGGGGCCGTCACCAACGGGGATAGTATTGATTACTGTATCAGTCGCGGTATCAATCACTGAAACACTATCAGACTGTAGATTATTAACATATAATTTTCTGCCAACTTGTGCGATAAACTCTGGGTATGATTCAACCACAATCGGCGCTAGGTAGGTTCCAGTCGTGGTATCAAAAACTGAAACACTAATGCCATGATTAGCACTAATATATAATTTTGTACCAACAAGCACTGAGTAAACCGGAGCATCCGGCTCAGCTTGCAGTGTATCAATAGAACGATTAGCAAAATCAGTTACAGTAAAGCCCGGTTGTATTTTCAATTTTGATGACCCAAGTGAATATGTCACTTTAACATTGCCACTAACATTATTACCTAAAGTTAATACAACCTTTTGCGAAAAAATTTCAATATTGGAAATAGTGGCAGAATACTGAGCTATGGTACCGGCGTTGATTAAAACTGAATAACTATTAACCGAAGGCACGCTCGTAGTATCAAGATTAGCACTATAAAAAAGATAAACTTTATTGCCAGTCGCTAAAGTTTCATGCGGTTCTAAACCATAAAAAAAATAACCACCATTTTCGTCTTGAAAAATATTATTTGAATTGTAGGTTATAGAGCTTGCATCAACCATTACGCCATCAGCAATGATTATCCAGCTGGTATCGGTAAAATCTCTTTCGGGGGCTTGACCGGGTGTTTGGTATTTTCTAATAGGATTACCCTCTACCACTACACCATAATTTTCCGAAAGATCATCAATGAAAGTAGCATTATCAACTCCGCCCCAGTTAATGCTTGAATCTTTAAAAATTGCACTACCAATAATAATACCCCTATTTTCACCATCACCATTAAAAGTTGGATTACCGGCATAACAACCATCAACATGTAATTCATCAACTGTTAAATCAGGTAAAGTAGTCGCTGGGGTATGGTAGCCACTATCAAGAAAATAATTACCTAACGTCAAAGGAGAACAATCAATAAATGAATTATACCAATAAATTGTCCCACTTGCCTGGGTAACTGGGGTAAATTTTACTAAAAAAACCACTACCACTAGTGCTATAACGACTAAAAGTTTATATTTTCTGATAACTATGTCTTTTATTAACTGGAAGGGCATGGCAATCGCTATTAAAGTTATATTTTAACTGTCTTCTCTCGACCATAACGCCATATAACTCCAAAACCAAACATTGTTGCTACTAAACAAGCTAACCAACCAATCACCGGAATAGAGAATATAATATAAGCTACCACAACACCAATAATCATAGCTTTAATATCAACTTGACGATTACCTTCAAGTTTCTCACGACGCTTTAATATCTCATTACCAACCGCAATCGCAATAATAATTTTTGCAATATACATTGTAATTAACCACAGGGCAAAAATTATTAAGGCGAGTGGTAAACCAATCACAGTTATTGCTAATAATAAAATAATTAATGGAGTAACGATAATAATTAGTAAACCAACACCAATTGTTTGGTAAGGATTTTTAAATATATGTTGTGTCAAATCGTTTAATCGTTTCTTTAACCAGCTCACTAATAAAAGACCAATTAAGAGAGCCGCAAAAATACAAATGATACGCCACCAGAGCCAATCAGCCATACCTCGTTGTCCTGAGCCGTTTTGAGGTGTGAGCGCAAATTTTGAAGTTGTTCCTTTAATGGTTGCGCCTTCTTCAATATGTGCTTCGGAATTAGCTTTATAATTAAAATCGCCATTAATCA
>CAZLCH010000082.1:0-2960 GCA_964558025.1 uncultured Gammaproteobacteria bacterium
AAAATCCATGAACTCAATATCGGTAACATTTAATCCCACATCAATGAGTCGCTGACGAAAGAGAATACACAAGACCTCGGTCGATTGCTCACCGGTTAGTGGTACTTTGAAAGTTAGTGGTGTGCTGAAATCAAATTTACCATCTTGTGCCGCCTCCTGCAATAGACTTTTTGCTTTTTCTAAATCAACATAGTGAACAAATAAACTTGAATTATAGTATTGATTATCAGGGGTTAGTGGATTATTTACAATCGTAGCAAACGATTGGCCTTGATAAATGGTATTCAAAATCATTCGCCGATCTAAAAGTAAGTTAAAAGCCAAACGAACCCGAGGGTCGCTTAAATTTTTGCGTCTCAGGTTATACGCAAAATAGTTGAATTCAGACAAAACATAAGGTTGCAGCACAAGCTGCGGATCCATATCGACCTGGGGTTCGTAGATCAATGGCAGATCTGCAATCACATCAATCACCCTATATACGATTTCCACAAACTGATTATCCTTGTTTGGAATTTTTACAACTTTGATAATCTCTATAGCAGGGTTGCCTAAAACATAGTTTGGGTTTCGGTTGAGTAGAATTTCATTCGGAGTGCGCTGCGTAATCATGAATGGGCCCAACCCAATAGGTGAATCAAAGTAATCACTGGCAGAGCGACCGGCAAAATTGTTGGGATAGATTGGAACAGTAAGAATGTCCTGTATAAAATCGAAATAGACACTATGATTAAAAACAAATTCGACAGTTTGGTCGTTTCGAGCATTTACCGCCGCGATAATTCGATGTGACCAATGTGTAGTTGGCGTTTGGGACTTTAAATAATCATAAGTGAATTTAACATCGTGAGCGCTGAACGGAATTTGAGTTCCTGGCCATCCCAACCCAGTTTTAAGATTGATTACAAAAGAATCCTGAGCTAACATATCAGTTGGCAACTCATTTTGAGCGAGAACCGGAACAATTTGTCCTCGTTTATCAAAGTCATAGAGCTTTGCAAAAATTAAATTTCCCAGTCTTGTTACTTCCGGGGTGTGTTCTTTTAGAATCGAAAATGTGTTTGGGATAAAAAACTCAGTTAGCCGAAGTGCGTTCTGACCTTTTTGTGGGGACGAAGGAGTATGATATTTTCTCGCCTGATCGATGTAGTTTTGAAACTTTTTTCTGTCAAAATCCTGTTGAGGAATAAAATCAAAGAAAGTCTGCCAAGAATACTGAGCCTTCGGTTTGAGATTGTGGTCTTTGCTGTTCTCAAATAACCTTTGCCAGCCTAAAGCTATGTGATAGCGGGATAAGAAAAGTTGTTCGTTCGCTTCAACCCTATTAGCGCCCAAAGACTGTTGATAAAGCAAAGCTTTCCCAAAATAGGTGATGGCTTCTTTGTAAAGTCTTGGAGTCTCCATGATATCGTTGTTACGTTCTGCTTCGACAAAAACTAATAAGCCTAAATGATAATATGCAGGTGCGTGCCATGGACGTTTATTAATAACAGTTTGGTAATCGGTTTTTGCGGCATTGAAGTTTTTAAGTAGTTCATAGACAAAACCACGTTTAAGCAATAAGTTAATATAATCCGGCGTACGTTCGTTTATATCCCTCAATACCTCTAAAGCCTCATGATATCTATTTTCTCGGATAAATTTCTCATATAAGAACTGGCGGTTATCAGGGACAGTTATTTTAATCGTTTTTTCACCGGGGAATAAATTAACAGGGACTTTGAGTTCAGGCACATATTTTACACCATATTCTTTCGCATCTGGAGTAATCTTGAAGATTTTGAAGCCAGGCGCAATTGCGTATGCTTCGAGAGAATCATCACCAATTTTAACATTATTAAAATAAATTGCGGCTTTAATAGGCTCTATATTCTCGTTTAGAATCAGCAAATTCAGAAGAGTTCTAGCTGGTTGCAAATATAGTACTTTTTCAATAGGCTGATCTGTATTATCGTGAAACTTAATAGGTAAACTTTTTTTATCATTTGACTTAGGGTCATAAATTACGACACGGCCTTGTAAATTTCGAAGATAAGTCATCGTCGCTTCACCCTGCGAATCAGTGGTTTGGCTTATAACCGGGCCTTCATCAGGATAGAAATAAACCCGCACTCCAGGGCGGGGATCTTGTGTGTTTTGTTCGATTGTTTTAACAATAAGTCGGAAAACCTTTCGCATGTTGAATTCAACGTCGATACGGTTGCGGCCAATCTTATAGATCGTTGGAGACCCAACCTGTTCGTAAACTTTATGAACTGCCTTAAAACTATAACTCGGCTTGTCTACGAGTGATAAATAACCGATAAGCTCGCCATTTATGTCTGTATGATCTTGTTTTATACCGTTCTTATCGACTATATACAATCTAACGCTATCGACAAAAATTTGGGCGTCGGACAGCAGCCGGTTACTATCGCCAAGCACCTTAGCATGGATGAATTTAATTTTATTCAAATCACCGACAATCGAATCTTCGGGTTTGCCGCTTTTGATTTTGAGCGTTTTGGAATAATCGTCCAACAGCGTCAAGTTTTTAGCAACAGGATTAACAAAAACGAAAGTGCCGCGATATTGCCCTTCATCCAGTTCCCAACGGCGAGGAGTCAAATGCTTTTTATAATTTGCGGCAAATTTTTTCACGCCAATTTCTGCCTGTGCAAAAATTTCGTTAATTGTCATAAAGCCATCATTCTTTTTGTCCGCAGTGCCCAACTCCATTGCATCTAACAATGCGCGCGTAAAAACTCCATTGCCACGACCTTGTCGATCTTTGACCTCGTACGTTTTTTCATCGGCCGTGCCTGCCGTAATAACTATGCGACTACCATTGCCACTCAACGTCGATATTAGCTGCTGAAAAGAGTCAGAATCGCCAGCTTTGGGAGTAAATGCCAGTCCCGAAGCACAGCAATCATAAAGAAAGAGAATGTGGCCGGCTTTAATGATGCTACTCCATTCCA
>CAZLCH010000083.1:0-2941 GCA_964558025.1 uncultured Gammaproteobacteria bacterium
AACCCCAGAAACAAGTACCGCTTTATTTGATATTGCGCCAGCGCCACCAGCCGTTTCAAAATCACAAGCCAGTCAGAATATTGATAAATGGCTTGATTACTTTTTTGGAACTAAGTAGATAATTATCCGTGAGCCGACCATGGGACTTGAACCCATAACCTATGGTTTACGATACCATTGCTCTACCAGTTGAGCTAGGTCGGCAATAATTATTGATAATAACAAGTAGAAGAGGAGAGTCAAGCAATTAGTTTTTCTACGAGAGATTTAAAGGTAATACCCATGGCTTTTGCAGCTTTTGGGAACAAACTTTCCGAGGTTAACCCGACACCGCCCGGAGTATTTACTTCAATGACATACGGAATATTATCTTTTACTATAAAGTCAGTTCTAGAAAAATTCCCGAGCTTTAAATTATTATGTATCGACAATGCTGTTCTTTGGGATTGGTGTTGAAGACTCCGACTCACTGATTTTGGAAAAGGAATCTCCTTTGTTTTCCCGGAGTATTTATTCTTATAATCAAACCATTCTCCTCTAGGTGGAATAATCTCTAAAACCGGAAGCGGCTTTCCATGGAGGACACCAACCGTAATTTCTGGGCCTTCAATCAACTTCTCAACAAAACAGCCATTCTTTGAACTTAATATTTTCTGTACCTTAGGCTTAACAAGATTTTTATCAGAATATAGTAAAATAACTTCATGTGAAGAGCCTCCTTGTGCTCCTTTCAAGACACAGGGAAATCCAAAACGTTTAATAGCTTTAACATCCTTTACAATCTTCCAAGGAGGTGTAGGAATTTTTTTCTTGTCACAATATCTTTTAAATAAAATTTTATCGAAAGCAATTCCTGCACCCTTCGGATCCGAACCCACATATAGTTTTCTATGAAAACGAAGGAAACTATACAAAGTGCCATCTTCTCCTTCGTATCCGTGCATGATTGGAAAGATGATATCATATTCCGGCAGTAACTTTTTTAGGCTCGGGAAACCTTTCTTAAAATCAAACAAAGTTACCCTATGTCCATTGGATTGTAGTGTTTGACTTACACCACGAGCAGAGATTAGGGAAATTTTCCGTTCCGAAGATGAGCCTCCTGTAATAATCAGAATCTTCATATTATTTTTTAAAATAAATAGTTTGCAGTGGTAGTAAATTAATTACCGTTTTCGTGAGCGGGATACCAGAATCGAACTGGCGCTTTAGCCTTGGGAAGGCCACGTACTGCCACTATACTAATCCCGCACATTTTAGTACCATTTTTTGATTTATACTAAATGTGCTATAATTATAAAGTTGCAGTTAGCCTCCGTCAACCATACCGTTGACGTTTTGTTTTTAATCATTTCTCATGCGTAAAATCATATTTTTCTTTTTAATAACAGGTTTTTTAGCCCTATCTTTACCAACCTTGCTTCATGCTGAAGAACAAGGTCCAAATTCACTGACAAACGAAGTTTTTGTGACTGATGTTGCCACTGCTAGTTTGAATAAAGATTTGTCATTCAGTGTTTTTCAAGAAGAGCTACAAGTCGGTATTCCAGCCGGACGATTGATTAGCTCGGGTTCTTTGACTTTAAGTAAAATTTCAGAAGCAATCACTCCACCCCCAGGCTTAACCATGGTTGGCCCAATGTATCAGATTGATATACCCGTAGCAATGTTTAACTCAGGGGATTATTTTGTCAGCGTTAAAAGTAGTGGTTCAGCTGTTTACAAACAATTATACTTTTTTGATAAAAACAACGGTTGGCGAGCATTACCAACCACTGAAAATTTTAACAAAGGGCTACTGAGTACGAGTCTTAATTTCCCTTTTGCGCGATTGGCTGTTTTTGAGAATCAAAACACTTTGGTTAAAGGTAATGCGAGTTGGTATCGTTATAAAAATGGTTTGTTTGCCGCCTCACCAGATTTTCCCGCTAATACTCGTTTACGGGTTATTAATCTTGATAATCTAAAGTCAGTTGATGTGACGGTCAATGATTTTGGGCCTGACCGCGCCAAACATCCTGACCGCGCGATTGATCTTGATGCTAAGGCTTTTGCCCGTTTGGCGCCTTTAAGCCAGGGGACAATGCGCGTAGCAGTTGAAGTGCTTTACAATAGTGGGACGGAAACAGTCACGACGACGAAAAATTCGAATCCATCCGAGATTAGTGCGCATGCCGCAATTGTATTTAACAGTCGCGACGAAAAAGTAGTATGGTCAAAAAACCCCAACGAGATTATTCCCTTAGCTAGTCTGACAAAATTAGTGGCTGTTAAAACTTTTTTGGATACAAAGCCTGATTTAAAAAAAGTCGTCACGTATTCAGTTAAAGATGAAGAGTATAACGCTCAGTATGTGTTGCCGGCCGAGTCAGCCCGTTTAAAATTAAAGGATAAAGATCAGGTAACAATCAAAGATTTAGTTTTTGCTTCTCTGATCGGCTCAACTAATAATACCGTCGAAACATTAGTGCGGGTGTCTGGTGTGACGCGAGAAAATTTTATTAAAAAGATGAACCAGAGTGTTAAAGGTTGGGGCGCAACGCAAACAGAATTTATTGAGCCATCAGGTTTGTCACCAAAAAATATTACGACGGCGCGTGATTATGCTATAATAGCAAGACAAGTCTTCCTTAATACGACTATTGCTGAAGCCAGTGTTTTACCGGATTATACCGTTAAAACCATTAATACCAAAAAAGTTCATACGTTTAAAAATACAAATCTGTTAGCGCGCGAAAAGAATTCAACCTTACTAGGTTCAAAGACTGGTTATTTGGTTGAAGCGGGTTACTGCTTGGCAACAAAATGGCCAACTACTAAAGACAAAAATATCATTGTAGTTTTATTTGGTGCCCCGACTCGACAAGCTACCGTTGATGACACAAAAAAATTACTGACCTTAGCCGAGACAATGATTCAATAACTATCTATTACTTTCTAA
>CAZLCH010000084.1:0-2935 GCA_964558025.1 uncultured Gammaproteobacteria bacterium
TTTCGATTTCCAGCTCAGCTTTTTCACGTAATTTTTCCGCATCAATTTTTAGAACATCAAGTAGGGGACGAACTAGGCCATCAGTTTGTTCCAGAAGCGCCAGTAACATGTGCAGTGCATTAATATATTGCTGACCATATTCTTGAGCTACAATCTGGGCGTTAATAATCGCCTCTTGTGCTTTATTGGTAAATTTGTCCAACATAAAAAATAAGTTATAAAGTTATAAGGTTATAAAATTCTTAAAGTTTGTAGAATTAGTCTGGGTAATAGAGTAGTAATTAGCACTCTATCATTTAGACTGCTAATTTTACTATACTATTAGAGCATCGACCTGTCAAGCGTTGCGTCAGTCAGAAGCCTAGCCTATACTGACAGTATAACCTAAGATTAGACTTTATTCTATTTATTATGCGCTCAAACCGCGTCTT
Source organism: uncultured Gammaproteobacteria bacterium (assembly GCA_964558025.1). Lineage (GTDB taxonomy): Bacteria > Patescibacteriota > Patescibacteriia > Patescibacteriales > Patescibacteriaceae > Patescibacterium. Next base: position 432 of record CAZLCH010000084.1, read on the forward strand.
TATTCTTGGCGTGCCTTTAGATATTTTTTCTACCAAAGATTTAAAACAACGACTACTTGATATTTTAGCTTATCGGCATGGCAAACAATTAGTTACTCCCAATCCCGAGTTTCTTTTGCTGGCGCAAAACCGACCAGATTTTTTAACTGTCTTGCGTGAAGCTTCAATTTCAATGCCTGACGGTATTGGTTTGAAATTTGCCGGCTGGTTAAAAGGTATACATATACCTCGTCATACCGGTGCTGATATAACGCGTTGGCTTTTGGCGATAGCTGAAAAGCGAGGTTATCGCGTGGCGATTTTAAATTGGCAAGACGGTCTTTCTAAAGCGGAAGAAATCAGAGCGAGTATACAAAAAAGTTATCCAAAGTTATTATTATATATTGAAGATGTTGATCCAAAAGCACATTATGATTTTCAGGCGTTACAACGTTTTCGTCCCACGCTTTTATTTACCGCCTTTGGTGCACCTGAACAAGATTTATTTATTGCCCGTTTTAAACGTCGACTTCCGACCATGCGTCTTGGTATGGGGGTTGGTGGTAGTTTTGATTATCTAACTAAAAAATTACGACGCGCTCCACGCTTTTTTCGCTTACTTGGTTTTGAATGGTTATGGCGTTTGAGTCGTCAGCCTTTAAGTAAACAACGTTGGCAGAGAATTATGACCGCGGTGACAATTTTCCCTCTCACCGTGTTACGCTGGGAGTTACGCCGTTTTCGTTTTCGTCCCAATGTTGTCGCTTTGATTGTTAATAATCACAATGAAGTTTTGATTTTAAATGCTCGCGGTCGTGGCGATTATTGGGGTTTGCCTCAAGGCGGCCAAGAACGTGGTGAATCAGTTGAAACCGCGATTCGACGAGAAGTTTTTGAAGAAACCGGGTTACGCGATATTGAAATTATGGCTGATTTTAAAGATGTGTATCGTTACGTTTGGAATAAGCCGTATACGCATAGTGGTTATAAAGGTCAACGACAAACTTTATGTATCGTTCGTTACCGAGGTGTAAATAATGCTGTTCAAACCAATCCGCTTGAGCATAAAGCCTATCGTTGGGTGTTGATTGATGAATTGATTAAGCGTACAAGTCCAGTGCACAAAAAACAGTACGAGCTGTTTTTACAAAAGTATAAAGAAATGATAGAGCAACAAAATACAAAATTTTAAATTTTATATCCACTATATGTCTTCATCCAGTTCTAATATTATTATCTTAACCGGCGGTGGTACGGGCGGTTCTGTCACGCCATTGTTGGCGCTCGTGCCTGATATGCGTCGTGACGGTTATGAGCCACACTGGATTGGAACATATAGTGGTTTAGAAAAAAGTTTAGCAACTGAAACTGGCTTGACATATTACGCCATTAATTCAGGTAAATGGCGTCGTTATTTTTCGCTCCGAAATTTACTTGATCCTTTTTTAGTTATCATTGGTTTCATTCAATCGCTTTTTTTACTGTCTCGTCTTAAACCAAAATTGATAATGTCGGCCGGTGGGTTTGTGAGTGTACCGGTGGTGTGGGCGGCTTATTTATTACGTTATCCGGTTATTATTCATCAGCAAGATATTCGTCCGGGATTGGCTAATCGGTTAATGGCGCCTTGTGCGACAGTGATTACGGTGACGTTTGCTAAAAGTTTAGGAGATTATGGTAATAAAGCCGTGTGGACTGGTAACCCGGTCAGGCCAGAGTTTGAAAATGTCCAAAAGCTAACTACTACCCAAAACCAAAAAAATATACTGGTGATAGGCGGTGGTACGGGATCAGAAGTGATCAATACGTTAATCGAAGAAAATTTAGATGCTCTTACGCAACTTGATTCGATCATTCATATTACCGGTCAGGTGATTGATGAAAAAAAGTCATGGCCATCGTATTATCATCCCTATCAATTTTTAGATGCGTCGGCAATCGCTGAAGCCATGGCCAACGCCACTCTTGTTATTTCTCGCGCTGGACTTGGGACAATCACTGAATTAGCCTATTTACACAAAGCGGCGATTATTATTCCGATGCCCGGTTCACACCAAGAAGATAATGCTTTTTATCTAGCCGATCAGCAGGCGGCTTTAGTTCTTTCTCAGATTGATTTAACCCCGTCTTTTTTAGCCGGAGAGATTATTGCTTTACTGTCTGATGAAGAACGACGGAAAAGATTGGCAATGGCGATGAGCACTATCATAAAACCGGAAGCGCGCCGAGAATTATATAATGTTATACAAAACACGATTGAGTAATTATTATCCAATATGGATTTTTCTAAAATCAAAACTATCTACATGATAGGTATTAAGGGGGTTGGTATGACCATGTTAGCCGAATTTTTAGCTCATCAGGGTTATACCGTGAGCGGTAGTGATACGACCGAAATATTTATCACCGATGTTGTGCTTAAAAAAGCCGGTATCCAGTTTTATGAAGGTTTTTCGGTTGAGCATCTTTCGCCACCCTACGATCTTATTATTTACTCGACGGCCTATACTGAAACCACCAACGAA
>CAZLCH010000085.1:0-2929 GCA_964558025.1 uncultured Gammaproteobacteria bacterium
CGGGTTATATTACCAGCGGCAGTAACCTATCTGTTCCAACTAATCAATGTGGTACCGGCGGTACAATTTCGTATGATAGTTTCTGCACTGGTGATCCAAGTAAATCTTGTACGAGCATTGCGAATTGTATTGGTAAAGGTACGTGTTTTATGCGTCGTACTCCGATTAGTAGTTCACGTAGCTTTAACTATACGACTGACTATTGTTATATCCCACCAACCGTATATGATTTAACTGTTAATGGTTTAACTAACCAACTTGCGGTTACTGATGGATCAAAAGCAGTGACGTTTGCCTTTAAGACTAAAACCGATCCTGATCAATTACCGTTAAAGCATATTGATATTGATCTAGATTATAAAGAATGTCCGACGTGTGGTAATAAAATTTTTAGTATGCCAGTTGGTGATTATGGCGACCTTTTGAGAAATTTAAAAATTGTCTTACAGTATGCCGCTATTAATAAAGTTTTTAACGCTGGTAAGTGTGCGTCAGCTAACTCAGTTGTTGGCAGTACCGGTATTAGCTGTGGATCAAAACCTTGTTGTGTTATAAAACCAAAAATAATGATTGAAGATAACTGGGGTAAATGTAACTCATCAGGCGGAGTGTGTGGCTTTAGTCCGACTAACGGATATATTAGAGTTGATCAAAATTAGCTAATGTTAGTTGATTATTACTGCCTCTGGATTTTTTTCTTACAATGTGTTATAGTATAAAATATTAAAAAAGCTTGTAACTTAAAAAATATTAAAATAATTTAAAAAATAATTTAGGAGGGTTTTATCATGAAAATTAAAAATTTTCTGATAATTTTTTTATTGAATCTTGTTTTATTCTCTCAAGCAAGAGGAGACAATCAAATTATTAAAATTTCAGATTATGATGGCCCTTTATGGGGGATTCATTTTCTGAATAGTAATAACGGTTTTGTTTTGGCTAACCAAGGTCGAGTTTACAAAACCAGCGATGCTGGTATTACCTGGGACTTAGTATCAACTGTCCAAACTAATTTTTATTTAAACGCAATTTGTTTTATAAATGATAATATTGGTTTTATAGTTGGTCAGAATGGAGTTATCTTCAAAACCGTCAATGGCGGTATCAACTGGGCTTCTGCCCCATCATTTACTATTAGGGACATTAATAGTATTCGTTATTATAATAACGATCTATATGCCATTGGTAATTTCGGTACTTTTTACAAAAGTACTAATATGGGAAATAACTGGACAAATCTGATTTTGGGGTTTCAAGGAAATTTCACGGACATAGTAATCGAGGGATCAGTTGGGTTCAGTGCTTCAGATAATTCATCAGCCGGTTTTTGGAAATCATCTAATAGTGGAAGTAACTGGTCAGGTTATAATGTCAACAATAACAAAGGTTTGGGACTATGCCTAAATCAAAGTGTTATACATGTTATTGGCATGACCATAAGTGCAGATCCAATATTATTACGTAGTAATAACCAAGGTACAAATTGGAGTGAAATAAATCTCTCTCCCGGTATTATCTTAAAAGATATTGGTTTTACCAATAGCACCGTTGGTTTTTGTATTGGCGGTAACTATGTTCCAAAATTAGGTAAAATTTACAAAACTTCCAATAACGGTCAAAGTTGGTTTGAGTTTGATGAAAACTCTTCTATCGAATTATATTCGATGGAATGTGTTGGTAATGTTTTGGTTGTTACCGGCGATTCTGGAACAATCTACCGTTATGATGCGGTGGTCGGAATCAGCTCAAATAATTCAACGCTTCCAACTACTTACGAATTATCCCAAAACTACCCCAATCCGTTCAACCCGGAAACAAAAATCAATTTTTCCTTACCGGAAAAAACTAATGTCAAATTAGTAATATATGACATTACTGGAAAAGAAATTGAAACACTGGTAAACCAAGTTCTTTCAGCAGGAAACTATCAATATGGTTTTACTGCCAACAATCTCACATCCGGTACTTATTTTTATCGGTTGGAAACCAATAATTTTAAACAAACCAAGAAAATGATGCTAATAAAGTGATACCGCTGATTAAATTCAGTAGAGATAATAACTTTCTTTCAATAAAGCCCCTTACTTTCCCAAAGAGTAAGTGGGCTTTTTTATTTTCCGCCACCTTGCCTAAAAAGGCTATAATTATATATACTATAACCACGTTCTCTTTTTTTGAACCCATGCCTTACTAACCATTTTCTATTACTTTTCTCCTATGTCCGAACGACTCGAAGATATTATTGCTTTTCGCAAAAAGAAACTAGAGGCGATTGTCGCCCAAGGTATTGATCCCTATCCCAGTACAACTAACCGTACCCATGAACTCAAAACCGTTAAAGCTAGTTTTGAGGCCTTACTTGATACAACCCTAGTAGTGGTTGGCCGGATACGATCTTTGCGTTTAATGGGCCAGTTGGTCTTTGCTCATCTTGATGATGGCACTGATCGTCTGCAAATTTTTTTGCAAGAAACTGAATTAGGCCCAGAGGCCTTTAGCTTTTTTGTTGATAATGTTGATGTTGGTGACTTTATTGAAGCGACTGGTACACTTTTTACGACCAAAAGCGGTGAACAGACCCTGAAAGTAACAGGTGTGCGGATGTTGGCAAAATCTTTGCGACCACTGCCGACCGAACACTTTGGTTTGGCTGATGAAGAAATAAAATTACGTAAACGGTATCTTGATATTTTACTTGATCAAAAAACTAAAGATTTGTTTATCAAGAAAGCAGTGTTTTGGGACGCGACGCGAGAATTTTTGAAACAACAAGGTTTTATTGAAATGTATATGCCGGTACTGGAAAGCATCCCCGGTGGAGCCGAAGCTGAACCGTTTGTAACCCATCATAACGCCTTAGACAAAGATTTTTATTTGCGTATCTCGCTTGAGTTGCCGTTAAAGAAAATGCTTGTGGCCGGTTATCCTA
>CAZLCH010000086.1:0-2917 GCA_964558025.1 uncultured Gammaproteobacteria bacterium
TCAACTTGAGCAATATTGTCAGTGGTGTTAGCGGACATAATCGTAAACAGCGGGTCAGTATCAGTTAAAGGCTCCTGGTTTGAACCAGCGGCGGTCAAGGCCGTGCCTAAAATATTATTCACATCTTTTTTATTAAAAACTACTACGTTCACTGAACCAGAAACAGTCACTGTCACCTGATCTTTTTTATCACCTAATTTACTATCAGGGGTCGCAATCAAAGACGATTCATCAAACTGATATAATTTTTGATCATACGAAGCATAGGCTTGTTCAATTTCGGTACGCGCTTTTTCTAGTAAGGCAATTTTACCTTGTCTCACGGCTTCATCAATATCGGCTTGGGTGACTGACAAGGTTGCTTTTTCTTTATACGTCACTTCACCGGCTTTGGCTTCGGCATAAATCTGACTTTGTAGTCCAGCCCATAAACCAGGGATGGTAAGATGAGTATCAGTCAAAGTAAACGAAGGGTCAGTCGTTTCAGCATAAACTTTAGCTTGAATTTTTCCGCCCGCCGGCACAACCACACCTTCACTGAGACGCAGTAATTGATTATTAGGTGTTAATAAACGAGTCGTCGCTACTAATGGTTGGTCTTTTGTATAATTATTGATAATCGTGACAGTACCAGCCACTTCAGCGCCGCTAATTTCCTTGCCAGTGGCTGGTACTGACTGTATCTGTTCAACTGCCATGGCCCGTACCATACCGAGAATACTCCCTTCCGGCATTTGGTAATTTTCCGGTCGATCGTAAATAGTGAAATTAGTTTTAGCTTCAACCGTTTTGGTAGTAGGGTGAATGGTAATATCAAGCCGCATGTAGGTAAAATACAACACCGCCCCTAAACTCAAAAGACTCAAAACAGTAAAAGTAACTGCAATGCGTTGATACATTGTGAGCGTCCAACGTGAAGGCCGATCCCTCGTATCAGCTTCATTAATATCAAAAATTGGTGACTCTTTATACGGCTCTTGGTAGTCGGGTTCGTCGCCGAACATATCTTCGGCTAACGATGGAGAAAAGGTTTTACTTAAATCAATGACATGATCTTTTTTAACTCGGGTTGCTCGCGGAGTGCGCGTAACTTTAACAGCGGCGGGGGTTGATTTTTTGCGCGGACGTTTTACCGCGGGTTTTGTTGTTTTATTTTTTTTGTTTTCCGGCATAACGTAAAGATTATAATCACTAATTATACTGTAGGTATATAAAAAAAACAAATAAAAGAGTGGTTGTATTAATAGCCACTCTTTGACAGATGAAAATAATTACAAAATTTGTATTAAACCAGAGAATTGTTCACGCAAACGATTAATTAAGCTCGGCCCCTTACTGACCAGATATTCAGTTTTAATAATTTTTTCACCTTGGCCTGAATTAACCGCCATATAAACTTCATGCGAACCGGGAAATTCTCGTAAAACTGCTTTGAGGCGATCAAAGACTTCTGGCGCTAGGGCCGAAGTCGCGAGCCGCAGACGCAATCGGGCATCAACTTGTGTTCGGCTATAATCAGTGGGTGTTGGTTTGATATTTTGTACAGCACTGCCTTTAAAAAATTCACGCGCCACAATGGTGACATTCTGGTTAGTCAATTCAACTACACGGTTAACCAATAGTTTTACTTGTCCGTCTTTGTCCGAAATAGTCCCCTGACATAAAACAATCTTGCCTTCTTGCCATACTAATAACGTCTCTTGTAATAACTTGGGGAAAACAATCACTTCCATAGTCGCACCATCTTCGATTTTAACAAACAGCATGGCTTCATTACTGCGCGTAATGATTTTTTTGATGGTGGTGATAACGCCGCCAATCACCACTTCGCGATTAACTTCGGTTGGTTTGATGGTATTGATTGGAGTAATACGATCAGCCAACAGAGTTTTAAATTCAGCAAATGGATGCTCGCTGATATAGAGTCCGAGCAATTCTTTTTCCCAAGCCAATCTTTCATTTTTGGTGGCTGGTGGTGCCGGTGACAAACGAATTGTCTCTGATTCAGCCGTCGCTATACCGGCAAACAGGCTAACCTGACGATTGGCCTTACGCTGGCTAATTTCTTTGTGAAAAGCAATCATGGTATCAAGATTGGCTAGTAATTGTCCCCGCTCGCCCAGATTGTCAAACGCACCACTCTTAATCAAACTTTCCAGTGATTTACGGTTTAAGTCTTTGTCTTCAATGCGTTCCAATAGATTGGTGATGCTAGTAAACTTCCCTCCCTGCTTGCGCTCGGCAATAATCACTTCGGCAATATGTTCACCGACATTTTTTATTGCCTTTAGTCCAAAACGAATAATAGGACTGACTGCTTTGTTGGCTGATTCGGTGTCGTTTGTTACCACCGTAAAATTTTCAAACGATTGATTAATATCAGGCGCTTGGATCTCAATCCCCATGTGCCGGCACTCTTCAATCTCAATCGCGATACGATCGGTGTCTTGCTGATCCGAAGTTAAGAGCGCGGCCATAAACTCCACCGGAAAATTGGCTTTGAGGTAAGCAGTTTGATAACCAACCATGGCGTAACAAGCGGCATGCGAACGATTAAAGCCATAACCGGCAAACGGTTCAATAAAAGAAAAAATCTCTTCACCAAGTTTGACACTTAAACCGTTCTTAACACAACCTTCAACAAATTTTTCTTTTTGTTCGGCGAGAAGTTTCGGAATTTTTTTGCCGACCGCTTTACGCAAAACATCAGCCTCGGCCATGGTAAAACCAGCCACATCGCGCGCGATTTGCATGACTTGTTCTTGATACACCGCCACGCCATAGGTAATATTCAAAATCGGCTCAAGTTTTGGGTGCAAGTAACGTAATTTTTTTATCCCATGCTTACCGGTAATGTAGTTTGGGATCCATTCCATTGGCCCAGGACGATCGCGCGCGACCATGGGCTTGGCGAGTC
>CAZLCH010000087.1:0-2848 GCA_964558025.1 uncultured Gammaproteobacteria bacterium
GGACTGGATTAGTGCGGGCTTAGGAATAATCATTCTTTTAATTTCATATCGACCACCAGAGAAAAAGAAATGGGTTGAAGTCGCAGTGGCCCTCTTTATTATTATTGCTATCAAGGGCTTAATTTTAAGTCAGTATTATTATATTTTTCGTCCGCGTCTTGAAGTCAATACTCGTCTTGAACAAATTTCTTTAACTGAACGTACGAGTTCGTTTGATGATGCCAAAAAATTACTAAAACAAAAACCTTGGTTTGGCTTTGGACCTGGTACTTATACCTTGGCGCTTCATGATAACTTTGATGCCAAAAAACTAAGTTGGTATTATCAACCGATTCATAATACGTTTTCACTCGTAACAATCGAAACTGGAATTTTTGGTTTGATGCTTGGCTTGGTAGTAATGGGATATCTATTATTCTCGCTTTTCCGCTCTACAAGTCGTCAAAATAAACCTCTTATTATTAGTCTCACTCTTGCCTTATTAATTATGAGCCTCTTTGATCACTGGCTCATAAGTCTTCATTTTGGCCTCCTTTTTCTTGCCATCATCTTTAGTCTATTTCTCATTCTCGGTAAAGAGCCACTTTTGACAGAATGAAAGCCGGTAGTATATTGTTACAATATATCTTATGAAAAAAACTAACCCTGAAGTAATGGATAAAGTTATTTCGCTCTGTAAGCGACGAGGTTTTATTTTCCCCGGCTCGGAAATTTATGGCGGTCTGGCTAATAGTTGGGATTATGGTCCGCTGGGCGTGGAGTTAAAAAATAATATTAAACAGTTGTGGTGGAAACGATTTGTGACTGAGCGCGATGATATGGTTGGTTTAGATAGTTCCCTACTGCTTAACACCAAAGTCTGGGAGGCAAGCGGGCATATAGCGACTTTTTCTGATCCACTGGTGGAATGTAAAAAATGTCATAATCGTTTTCGCCAAGATATGATGGAGACAGTTTGTCCGGTTGATAAAAAGGCACATGACTGCACTGAGGCTAAGCAGTTTAACCTCATGCTTAAAACTCACCTTGGTCCGGTGGCTGATGAAGCCAACGCCGTTTATTTCCGTCCCGAAACTGCACAAGGTATCTTTATTAATTTTAAAAACATTCTTGATACGACGCGTAAAAAATTACCGTTTGGCGTCGCCCAAATCGGCAAAGCTTTCCGTAACGAAATTACCCCGGGGAATTTTATTTTCCGTACCCGCGAATTTGAACAAATGGAAATTGAATACTTTATCCCAGCGCCAAAAAAAGATAAAGATTGGCAAACGTATTTTGAAGACTGGCGACAAGCCATGATTGAATGGATTAAAGCGTTGGGAATTGATTATAAAAATGAGATCAATGAACTTAATGTACCAAGTGATGAACTGGCGCACTACTCGAAAAAAACCATTGACTTTGAATATCATTATCCGTTTGGTACCAAAGAATTATATGGCCTAGCCTATCGCACCGACTTTGATTTAAAAAATCATAATTTAACATATACGAATGAAAATGGCGAAACTTCTACTCCCCATGTTATTGAACCATCACTTGGCGTTGAACGAACAGTCCTGGCCGTTTTATTGTCTGCCTATCAAGAAGAAGCTACTGGCGAAGATACACGCGTTGTCCTGCGATTACCAACCGCTCTTGCGCCAGTTAAAGTCGCCGTCTTCCCCCTCTTAAAAAATAAAGAGGCACTGGTTACTAAAGCACATGACATCTATCAAAATCTAAAAAAACTTTTTGCTTGTGAGTTTGATGATAATGGCAATGTCGGCAAACGCTATCGTAGACAAGATGAAATCGGTACGCCGTTTTGTATTACGGTTGATTTTGACAGCTTGGAAAATCATGATGTTACCGTACGTGAACGAGACAGTATGAAGCAAGAGCGAATAAAAATTGATGAGTTAAAAAATTATTTACAATCACGATTATAATTTATGCCCACACTTAAAAAATTATCAAATGGCCTTAACCTTTTAACCCTGCCGATGAAAGGCGCGAAAACGACTGCCTTACTTGTTATGGTTGCAACCGGTTCAAAGCATGAAAAACGCAATACCAGCGGACTGTCTCATTTTCTTGAACACATGTTTTTCAAAGGTACGACCAAACGTCCGGACACGTTGACGATTTCCTCGATCCTTGATCGTGCCGGCGGCGAATATAACGCTTTTACTTCCAAGGAATATACCGGCTATTGGATCAAAGTAGCGAAGCAGGAAACAAAACTTGCGCTTGATGTTATTTCTGATATGCTCCTTCATTCAAAATTTGATGAAGCGGAAATTAACCGTGAGAAAGGCGTCATCACCGAAGAATTTAATATGTACCTTGATACGCCAATGATGAGAATTGAAGATGTCTTTGAAGAATGTTTATACGGCGATACACCCGCCGGTTGGAGTACGATTGGTACAAAAAAAAATATTGCCGGTTTTAAACGCCGTGATTTTGTGAATTATTTTAAAAATCAATACCGTACCACCAACTCGTTTGTTTGTATTGCCGGCAATATTCCCAAGAACTGCCATCGCCTTGTGACTGATTATTTTCAAGGCTGGTCCAAAGGTAAACCGTTAGCAAAAGTCGCTGTTAAAGAACGACAAACCGCGCCGGCGATTAAACTTGAATACAAAAAAACTGATCAGGCGCATCTTTGCCTCGGCGTCCGCACTTCAGCTTATGGTAGTGAGGATGAATCAATCTTAAAAATAATTGCCACAATTCTTGGTGGCGGCATGAGCTCGCGCTTATTCCTTAACCTGCGCGAACGCAACGGCCTCTGCTACTATGTTCGTAGCAATGCCGAAGCGTATACTGATACCGGCTATCTTGCGACCCAGGCTGG
>CAZLCH010000088.1:0-2801 GCA_964558025.1 uncultured Gammaproteobacteria bacterium
ATCAAGGGTAACAAGATAGACTTTTTCTATATTAAACTTCGGATGGGTATACTGATAGGCAAACTCACCATCATTCGTTAAAAGCACTAGTCCTTCACTGTCTTTATCAAGCCGACCAACAATCGCTAACGGTGTTGCAATCTTTACGAGATCAAAAACATTTTTTTCCTCAGCAAACGACCGGGTGGTGCAAACATAGCCAACCGGTTTGTTGAGCTTAATATAAACCACCTTGCTTGTAAAGGTAACTTTTTTATTACGTAAACGTACGTCATCATCTTCTGTTACACGATCGCCAAGTTTGGCCATGCGTCCATTAATCTTTATATTCCCGCCTTTAATTAAGGCTTCGGCCTGACGACGTGAACCAATTCCGGCCTGAGCTAAATATTTTTGTAAGACAATCTTCATAAATTATGCTTTTCTAAATTTTTATTGGTAGGTAAATACAATAAACCCATAAGCGCCATCATCATCCAAAACAAAACCGACAAATCATTTTTAAAATAAGGCACATCAACTAAACCATGGATCATTATCACCAGCAAACTACAAGCTAAGCCTAAAATAATAAACTGATCTGGACTATTAACTTTTTTTGCTCGCCAATATGCTTGCCAGGCGTAATAATAAAAAGTTACGACAATCCAAATAAAAGTTAATAAACCAAGTAAACCCAACTCACTCCAAAAATTCAAAATAATATTATGCGGATAAAGATAAATCTCTAACGGTTGCCATCTTTGCTCACGAAATTCAGCGCTGGTTCTGATCTTATCATCAAAATCAGGCTCATTGTTTTTTACAAAAAACCCCTCTTGATGATATGGCGCCACGGCAGTCTGGTAATTTGCTAAACCGGCGCCGGTTATCAACCGTCCATCGTTTAACATCTTTAAAGTTTCTTTCCATTGTAGACGTCGAACTTGGCCAGAAAAATTTTGTAAGGTTAGGCGATCAATCATATATGTCTTAGCCGGTGTATGTACTATTAAAAAAATAATGCCTATAGCTATTACTATCATGGTCAAACAACGAGTCAATCGAGTGGCTAAGAGCCCAAATATAGGTAGTGTTAACAGTAGCGCCAAAAAAGCGCCTTCAGAACGAGCGCTTAGAATGGCTAAGAGGCCCAAAATTACCCCTAGAAGGCACAAAATAAGCCTTTTTCGAGCATGGGCCTTTACTCCTAAAAATCCAATAACTCCCAATAGTAGGGGTATAATCGGGGCAATATAAAGGCCAATCGCATTAGGAAAAGGAAAGAATGAAGTAGCCCGACGATTAACAGCATTAGCCCAAAAATCATTACTGATAAAATCACCGGTTATATATTGATATAAGGCAAAAACAGCTATCCCTATCACTGATATACTCAAAGCCGATAATAATTTAATAATACTTTCTTTAGTTTGAAAGGTGTTAATGATAACAATAAACAATAACAATGGTTCAAAAAAATAAGCGCGCCAAATTCCTAAAGACGCCAAACTAACATCAGCCACACCAACTGCTATTAAAGATACTAATAACCATATAATCATCGTCCACTGAAATGGGTAGCGATTATTTTTTGGTGATTTTCTATTTTTTATTATTGTCTGCCAACGTTGTACAAGAAAAAAACGATTTTTAATAAACCAAATAACAAAAATCACTAAGATCATTACCTCAAGTAATGTTGTCGGGATACCAACCGTAAAACGAATAAGATAGGTCGGCAATAATACTGCCAGCAGTAACACTGCTGACTCTAATTTTTTCCAAGCCAATAAACTAAAAGCGACAATAAAAAAAAGTATAAAGAATGTCATCATACTAATCTCTAAAACTAATTTATTTTTTAAATTTTAAGTCTTGTCTTTGATATTTTCATCCTACACTACCAGTAAATACAAACCCATTGCCACCAAAACAATACCAATAATTTTTTGTAGCATAATACCACGGCCAACCTCTTCTTTAATAACATGAGGAAACTTCTTCGCCAAGATCACCACAATCAATAACAAGAAAACATACTGCGTACCTTGTAAGGCATTAATAAGGGAAACATTGCCCAGCGCTACAGCCCAATTCAGTAAAATAAAAGCTAAGGCGGCGGCTAACCTGACTGAAAGAAAGAAAAATAATTGTTTTGGTGTTCGATGACCTGATTTTTCCGATCCCCTGATAAGTCGCCGCCAGGTGGGAATAAATAAAATTACCAACACACCAAGAAAACTACCCAACCGCGACCAGACAAAAGCACCGATAAATGGTTGTTCGGTATTGGAATAAATATACTTGATAAAAACATAGTAAGCCGCAAAACAAGCGGCGGAAATAGCTGAGTTAAGTAATAATCTTGAAGTAGGATGAAGGCTGGCCTGAAATCGACCAAAAATATTTCCACTCACCATTTTTAAACGTTCAACAAACTCTTTTACAACATAAAAACGAGTTTGTTTAACAGAAATCAATAAACCACCAAAAATTAATAAAACAAAAGCAACGGCTTCCTGTAAGGAAAGTTTGGTGTCCAAAAAAAGAAAAGAAAAAACAAAAGAGAAAATCGGAATAAGCGCGCCAACAATCGGTACAACTCTAGTGGCTTCGCTTTGATGAAGGGCTTTATACCAAAAAACCAAAGTAAATAAGAATAACAAACCAGCGCTAATATCATAGGTAAACTGGCGCCAATCCGGCACAAAAGGATCAAAAAATAGTAAAACAAAATTACCAAGACTCCACATGCCAACATAAAAAGCATAGACAACCGATGAGTGAACTCTTTTGGACAACAAAAACTTATCAGCTAC
>CAZLCH010000089.1:0-2792 GCA_964558025.1 uncultured Gammaproteobacteria bacterium
GACAGAAAGAACTAATGGATGGAACGATTATTATCCGCGATATGGAGTCAGCCGCCCAGGAAGTAGTTGATGAGAAAAAGATTATTAGTGAGATTGAAAAGCGTTTAAAAGTATAAAGAGTGTACTGAATCGTAAGTTGACAAGCCTTAAAAAATAGCGTATTCTGCCAAAGTCGAAGTCATTATATTTCTAGAAAGGTAGGTGCGTTATGGTTGAATTTAAACGAAAAAAAGGCGAAACTTTTGAAAGTTTTCTACGCCGTTTTAATAAACGACTGCAACAGAGTGGACGGCTTTTAGATGCGCGCAAAAAACGTTACCATCGCAAAGACAAGAATGAACATCAGAAAAAGAAAAGCGCGTTAATCGGTCTTGAATTACGCGAGAAAAAAGAGTATATGCGTAAGACTGGTAAGTTAAAAGATGAAATGACCGGTCGTTGGTAATATAAAGCCTATGATAAAAACTCCCTGAGGGGAGTTTTTTAGTTAGAAAATAAAAAAGAACCTTACACTATTGCATAAGGCTCTTAAATGTTTCGAGTATTTAGTACTCAGCTTCCAGGTCCCCCCGATATCTTTGGTCGTCGCTCGTCGCGAGAGTCATAAAGTTAACAGCCATTACTATGATAAGAATTATAGTAATAATAATATCAGAGAAAGTTCTTGTGAGTTTATTTTCCAGAAAATCGAGTGTCGTTATCCCACTGATTCTCCCAGCGACGTAGAGAATTATAGTGAGACAGAGAGTTATATAGTATATAGTCTCAACTCGATTTACAAAGTTGTTGTTTAGTTTTTTCCCGTCCCCAATTTTAGAGGTCCCTATGAAGGCTAAAAATAATAGTGCCGCTAAAAGAATAAAATCTGAAATCAGTGAAATACCAAACGGGAAAAAACTTACCCCACAATACCTTAAGATGAAAATGGGGAAGAATATAAAAGAACAAAATAAATAAACATATTTCATGATACCCTCCTTAATTTTTTAAAGAAATTTACTTTTTATATACTATATATTTTTGTTTTTGTCAACCTTATTTACTAAAACCTGGTAAAAACCGTTTGATTGAATCAAGTCGTGAACGTTTCGAAAACTGTTTGATTTTTTCCTGAGCACGGCGAGTCTTAACAAATTCAAGCCAATCATAGTTTGGTCCATTACGATTTTGATCTGTGATGATTTCAACCAGATCACCGTTTTTCAGTTTTTGATCAAGTGAACCCATGAGATGGTTAACGCGCGCCGCCACACATTTATTACCAATATCAGAGTGAACTGCATAGGCAAAATCAACCGGTGTTGAACCTATCGGCAGGTCATGGACGTCACCTCGTGGCGTAAAAACAAAGATACGATCTTGAAAAACATGAAGCTTTACTTCGTTAATAAAATTACGACTTGATTTTGTTTGTCGTTGAATTTCAAGAATTTCTTGTACCCAACGTGGCATTTTTTCCTGGTCTTCACCGCGTATTTGTTTGTAATACCAGTGGGCAGAAATACCATACATTGATTCTTCCTGCATCTCGGCAGTGCGAATTTGAAATTCGGTCGGTTGACTCCCGGGGCCAAAGACCGTCGTATGAATACTACGATAACCGTTTGGTTTTGGGACAGCAATGTAGTCTTTAAAACGATTATAACTTGGTCGCCATAAGGTATGAATAATTCCCAGTGTTTTATAACAATCAGCCACAGTAGGTACTATGATACGTAACGCAAAAACATCATAAATTTCATTAAAAGCCCGATCTTTAGCCTGCATTTTTTGCCAGATGCTATAGAGATGTTTAAACCGTCCACTCATTTCATGTTTGATTTTTTCTTTGGTTAATTCTTTAGTGACAATTTGTTTGACCTTTTCGATATACTGATTTAATTCGGTCTTTTTTTCAATCTCATATTTATATTCAATCTTTTTATATTCATCTGGATACAAATATTTAAAGCAAATATCTTCCATCTGCCATTTTAAACTCCAGATACCAAGCAAACCAGCAATCGGTGCGTAAATTTCCAATGTTTCTTGGGCAATACGTTTTTGTTTGTCTGATGGTAGAGCGTCAAGTGTACGGAGATTATGAAGTCGATCAGCAAATTTAATCAAAATAACTCGTAGGTCATCAGCCATAGCCAAAAACATTTTGCGTAAACTTTCACGGTAGCGAGCAATCCCACGATATTTAATTTTACTTAGTTTAGTGATACCCTCAACTAATTTTGCCACTTCATCACCAAATTCTTGTTTTATGTCCTCAAGGGTGGTAGTCGTATCTTCAGGCACATCATGAAGTAAACCAGCGATGATGGTAGGAATATCAGAACGAATTTGCGCCAAAATCATAGCCGTATGAAGGGGATGTTCAATATAGAGTTCGCCGCTTTTTCGGGTTTGATCACCATGAGCTTTTCTTGCAAATTCATACGCACGACGAAGACAGGCAACATCGGTTTTGGGATGGTTTATTTCTGTTTGATTAATAACCTGTTCAATCGTCATATTTATTGCTTCAAGAGGACTTAATATGCTATTATGATTATAAAAGTAAGCTTTTGGCAAGTCAAAATTAGGTTTCATGAAAACCCTTAGAAAAAAAATCATTTTTCTCTCCCTTCTCTTTATAGTAGTGGGGTTTTTAGGTTTTAAAGCCCAGGCCCAGACTAACACGGCGCTTATTAATACTGTTTGGGGTGGACCGGGAATGCAGGGGCAAATTCAAAATGCGCTTGGCTTAGGTGCCCAAGACCCACGTTTAACCGCCGCGAAAATTATTCGTGTTGTACTTGGCT
>CAZLCH010000090.1:0-2738 GCA_964558025.1 uncultured Gammaproteobacteria bacterium
ACTTAAGTGAAATCTCGAGTCTCCCGGCAATCTCGACCGGTGAGTTGCTTCGTCATGAGCAAAAAATCGGCAGTTCTTTAGGTCGTAAGGTTAGAAATCGGATGAGTAAGGGGGGATTAGTGCCCGTGACATTAGTTGACCATTTGTTAAAAATACGGTTATCTAAAGCCGATACCCAGCGTGGTTTTTTACTTGACGGTTATCCGCGTACTGAGCACCAGTTTAAAAACCTTTTAAAGTTCATCAAGGGTGATGATCGGTTATATTTTATTTCCTTTGAAGTCCCTGATCGCGAGGTTATTACCCGTTTATCTGGTCGTCGCGTTTGTGATTGCGGTGCTTCTTATCATATTATGTATGACCCACCGAAAAAATCCGGCCGTTGTGATTTATGCGGGAAAAGTTTACGGCAACGAGCGGATGATCGCCCATCAGTCATTCGCGAGCGTTTAAAAGAATATCATCACTCCATCAAACCGTTATTGGAAAAAGCCAGTGGCCGCGGTTCAATTATTACGGTTGATGGCGAACGATCAATTGCAACCATCAACCGTGAACTAAAAGCTAAATTAAAAAGTTTTGGCGCCCTCAAAGTCAAGCGTGCTAAGAAATAATTATTAAGTCCGATTTTATTATTCATGTCTCGTGTAATTAAAACTAGCGAAGAGATCGCCTTAATCCGCGAAGGCGGTCATCACTTAGCGATGATTTTACAATCAATCGTTGCTTTGGTGCGTCCGGGTGTTACCACTGATGTTTTAGAAACTTGTGCGCTGACTGGCATTCACGCGATTGGCGGTCGTCCCGCTTTTAAAGGTTATCGAGCAGAAAAAAACAGCCCACCTTTTCCATCGGCTTTATGCGTTTCAATCAATCAAGAGATCGTTCATGGACCAGCTCTACCGTCGCGTACGCTGACACAAGGTGATATTGTCACTCTTGATATTGGCATGGAGTATCCTTATAAAGAAGGGAAGTCCGGTTATTATACTGACATGGCTATTACGGTGCCGGTGGGTGAAATTTCTAAAGAAGTACAACATTTATTAAGAGGTACGGAAGAATCTTTAGCGGCCGGTATTAAAATTATTAAAGCCGGTACAACCTTACTTGAACTTGGTGCGGCTATTGAAGCGGTTTTGAAAAAATATAAACTCGGTGTTATCCGTGATTTAGTCGGGCATGGTGTTGGGCTCGCGGTTCATGAAGAACCACAAATACCAAACTATGCTTTTCGCAAAGGTGAATTTCCCGATATAAAATTAGAAGCCGGCATGGTGATTGCGGTTGAGCCGATGGCGACGTTAGGTGATTATCGGATTACCGCCGCACCTGACGGTTTTACCTATATTACAGCTGACGGTAGTTTAGCCGCTCATTTTGAACACACTATTTTAGTGACTGAGAACGGCAGTGAAATTTTGACAGAATAATAATATGAATGAACTTTGTTTTGGCATTGATTGGGGAACAAAAAGAATCGGTTTGGCGCTTGGGAGCACCGAAACAAAGCTTGCCAGCCCCTTGGGCTTTGTGGCGTCTTTGGAGGCCGTTCTAGATATGGCAAAAAAGGAAAAAATTGACCGTTTAGTGCTTGGTATCCCGTTTCAGGCCACTAACTCCCAGGTAGAAATCAACCCTGATTTTAAGGCATTTTTAGAGGCTTTGGAAGTCAAAAGCGGACTACCAATCAGTCAGGTAGATGAGCGGTTTTCAAGTCAGCTGGCAGACAAACTCGGAGCTAATGATAATCGCAGTGGTGAGCGTGATGCTATTGCGGCGATGATTATTCTTCAGACCTATTTTGATAGCTTAAAATAGGTTATACTATAGAGATGCCCGAAACTTATTGCGAGTCGGCGGTAGTGCTTAATCGTCGCTTTTTTCGCAATTACGACTATCTTGTTTCTTTGTATACGCGCGGGCGAGGAAAAATTGAAATCGTGGCGCGCGGGGCACTGCGTCCGCAGTCGCGTTTAGCCGCGCATCTTGAGCCATTAACCTTAGTTGACGTTATGGTCGTTAACGGACGTTTGTCAACTGTTGGTGGCGCTGTCAGTCAAGACTGCTATCCTCATTGTAAAGCCGACCTGGAGAAAATTATTGTGGCCGGTCAAGCCATAGGCATGATTAATCGTTGGTTGGGCGAACATATTAGTGATGAGCGGATTTTTAATCTTATCAATGATTTTTTAACAATTTTGAATAAGCACGTTGCTGACCAAGATTGGTATGAATGGTTGTCGCACATTTTTCTCTACCAAGTTCTTGGTTGCCTTGGCTACTACCTTGAACTTGATGTTTGTCAAAAATGTGGTAAAGCAATTAACGCGACGGCAACGTTAGATGTCCATCATCAGGGATTAATTTGTCAGTCTTGTGTAACAAATAATCAAAACGTTGTAACCGTCGAGCAACGTGAACAACTACAGCTATATCGAAAAAAGTCATTATTAGTTTTAAGTACAACTATTACCTATCGTCAGGAAATTAAAGCGATTACTACTTTACTACAATCATGGCTACGTTATATGAATGAAGAATTAACCCATTATCAAAAAAGAAATTAGTATGTTACGAACACACACCTGTGGAGAATTACGCTCTGAACATGAAAAGCAAACCGTGACGTTAAGTGGCTGGGTCCATAGCCGTCGTGATTTTGGTGGCGTGATTTTTATTGATTTGCGTGACCGCTATGGTTTGACGCAGATAACGTTCAACAGTGAAAAAAATCA
>CAZLCH010000091.1:0-2727 GCA_964558025.1 uncultured Gammaproteobacteria bacterium
CAACAATCGAATCTTCTTCATAGGTTAAATTGCCGATCATCAACCGCACCAAACCTTTTAAAGTAATAACCGCGCTTCTAATAATATCCTCGGTTTTAGTCTGATCACCCATCGCGTGCGGTAAATCAAACGGGTTGATCTTACTCTTACTAGCTAAAGAAATATTGACATAGGTTCCGCCCACCGCTTCCGCCAAATGCTTATACTCATATTCCGGATCAATAACAATGACTTCAGTCCCCATCATTAAACTACGCAAAATCTCTAATTTGATAGCATAACTTTTTCCAGCACCGGAAGTCGCAAAGACAACACTATTAGCATTTTGCAAACTAAAACGATCAAATAATATTAAACTGTTATTATGACGATTAATACCATATAAAATACCATTGTCGCTCGTTAGCTCACTCGAAACAAAAGGAAAGGAGGCCGCGATTGGCGATGAGTTCATATTAAAGGCGATATTTAACTCATCATTGTTAAGTGGCAAAGTTGAGTTAAAACCTTGCTCAGCTTGATAGAGTACTCGTTTAGAAAATATTAGGCGTGAGCCGAGAATGTCTTCAATCGTATCAGAGGTACGATCAAGCTCAGGTATATCATTGGCGTAAAACGTAATATATAAAGCAAATTGAAAGAATTTCTCCGTACCCTGAGTAAGTGAATCACGCAAACCTTCAATATCGCGCAAAGCGGTTTCACGTACCGGATCGCGTGGCGCGCCTTTTTCACCATCAGCAATAATTTGCGCTTCCAGTGCACCAACTTTATTTTTTAATTGCTTTAAAATCACTCCACTCTTCACCGGATAAAAGAACATCGCAATATCAAACGTCGTGTTTAAATTAATAATTGGAGCAAACCAACCAACACTAATATAACGTGGGTAGGAAACCACAAAAATCGTGCGTAAAAATTGCGCCCCAAGCTTTAAATAATGAGGAGTGATTTCAAGACTTTCCGGCGCAATCAATTCAATAATTGAAACTAAACCACGTCGATAGGTCTTTTCTTCACTCACGGCTTCGGAGGTCTTTTCTGCTTCGGCTGTATATTTTTCTAAAGAAAAAAAAGGCTGAGTCGCTTTTTCTGGCGGTCGCGCCGAGACTGGCTCGGCCGTAGTTTCTTTTTTCTTAAAAATATCAGACAAGTGAACCATACAAGTTTACATATTTTCTTCAACCCGCAGTTGATCAACGGGTGGTAATTTCTGATTAAGGGCAGTGACTGGATTATAGGTATTATATAACAATTCAATTAAACTTTGGGTATCAAGCTCAATCGTATTAAGGCCGATAGAGTCTAAGCCGGAAATAACGGTGTCAATACGGCGTTGCAGTTCTTCACGTAAATGTTTAAAATTATCCTCTTTCATTTTTATTAAAGCCGTTGGACTAAACGTCTCAGTCAAGCGTGAAAAAAAACCTTTCTTTTTATCTGACAACGGATTATACGGCACAATAACATAAAAACGCTTATTCATAATCTTACTAAGAGAAATTAACTCTTTGATATAACCAATATACTCAGTAATCTGGGTTTTTAATAACTCATTGGTTTGCTCTTTTTCTTTCTGTGCCAGTTGGTTTAAATAATTTTCAATATTTAGTTCACGCGACTGAATAACAATCTGGAGTGGGAAAGTAACGTTGTTGAGAAAACTAACATAGGCGGAAACAATCGAGCTTTGCTCGTCTTCATTTTTCAAAGCAAAATTAATACTTGAAACCAAAATCACCGCCCGCAGACTGCCGTCTTTCATAATAATTGTATTCTGACGAATACCGGCAATATCAAGGTAGTGAAGCGTTGAGGGTTGTGAACTTGAAAGAAGTGCCATAATTAAAAATCAGGACGACGACGATCACGAATGATAACGGCGTCATCGGCAGTTTCACCTTGGTAGGATCCCTGAGTATCAACAATTAACGATAATTCACTTAAACGACTAGCTGAATACACGGGTCTGGAACTCGTCCGTGTTGCGGCGGTTGAAGGTGTCGAATCAAACTCAATTGCTCCTATCAGTGTATCATCTTTGCGCCAAACGCGTAACCGCGGTTTTTTAAAAGTTTGAATCAAATTAAGCAAAAAATAGTGGAATGGTGCGCTATTTACTTTGACAAAAGCAAACATCGCCGCGAAACCACCGACAAAAAACGTAACAACTACGAAGCCGGCGGTATCTAATACTCGATAGCTAACGGCGATCAAAATAGCGGCGACTAACAAAATAATAAACTGACGTACCGTGATGGTGCCAATAATTTTATCTTCAACATCAATAAATTGTGGAACAGTGAACTGAAGCATATCGTTTATAAACTCTAAAAATATGGGGCTTAAAATTTAAGACTTTTATTAAAAGTAATAATGGCGGATAATTCGTCTGGGCGTAAAAAATTTTTATCTTTGGCTAATTCTTGCTCTAGCACGGTCGCGAGCGGAGCACTGTCCTCAAGACTGCGACGACAAACCGCGATATAGAGTCGGTTTAAAGGGCTCTCCTGCCAGGCAATAATCGCTTCAATTTTTTTACTGTAATTTTCTTTACCTAATAATTCAAGCTTGCCTTTTATTTTCTCGACCGCCTTGTTAGGATCAGGATCAAGACGACGAAAATTAATGAGAGTAAAATAACGCAATTCTTCGACCGGACTTAAGGCGCGAGCCTCGTAACGAATATCATCCATTTTTACTTTGCCGCTGTCTGACTTCTCTATA
>CAZLCH010000092.1:0-2724 GCA_964558025.1 uncultured Gammaproteobacteria bacterium
TTAAAGGCGCTATTTTATAGCTCATAGGAAGGCTAAAACACACGTTAATGATTTGACGTCTATTCTATAATACTATACGATAAAAATCGATAAAAATCAACGCTTCTTTGTATAGACTTATTATATGTTAGCCAAACTTTTTGGGTCAACCGCACGGGTCAAAATTCTTAAATTGTTTCTCTTAAACCCTGATACCTCATACTATATTCGCCAAATTGCTCGTCACCTGAATTTGCAGTTGAGCGCGGTACGACGTGAGTTGGAAAACTTGGAAACCCTTGATTTGCTGGAAAGCCGACAAGGCGGGGATGAGGAAAGTGAAAACGGCTTGTCTGAGGAAAAAGGTAATAAAAATGATCGTAAGTATTTTAAAGCCAATCGTAGCTTTGTTTTATTTAATGAGATTAGAGAGCTGATTTTAAAAGGCCAAATTTTGTGCGAACGAGCCTTTACCGACAAGCTTAAAAAACAGGGGACAATTCGTCTTTTAATCCTTTCCGGTTTGTTTATGAATGATACGCAAGCCTCGGTTGATATGTTGATTGTGGGTAATTTTGATAAGAATAAGGTGGCTAAATTAGTTCGAGAGCTCGAGGAAGAGCTTGTCACTGAGGTTAATTATGCAGTTTTGAGCGAAGATGAGTTTAAATATCGCCGTCAGGTGACTGATGTCTTCTTATATAGTGTTTTGGAAGGTAAAAAGATTGTAGTGATTGATGAGCGGGGATATTTGAATGTGAGTTAATTTTGTCTAATATTAGCTAATTTATAGATTTATAGATGTAATATTATTGACATTCATAAATATTTATGCTATAATCGAATATTACCTGTTAAGGTGATTTTTTTATATATTATGGAATTCCAGGTTTTTCTTACATTAATTAAAAAGAAACGCGCGACCATGTTTGGTATTATCGCGTTGTTTTTAGTGGCCGCGGCGATATTTGTGGCAGTTCAACCTTTTAAATACAGTTCAAAGTCGCAGTTACTAGTCGTTCAAGAATATAGTGGTGTTGTTGATGCGTACACTGCTTCAAAATCAAGCGAACATTTATCAAGCGTGTTAGCGAGTGTAGTTGGCTCAAACTCTTTCTTTACTAAAGTAACTACCACCAGCCCCAGCATCAACACGACGTATTTTGGTGCAACAGCCAAGGATCAAATTAAAGAATGGCGTCGTACTGTTAAAGCCCAGAATATTAATGATTCTGGTATTGTTGCTATCACTGTCTACCATCCAAATCGTACCGAAGCTGAGAAAATTGCTGGTGCGGTTAACTATGTTATGATGACACAACATTCAGCCTATGACGGTGCCGGCGAAGCAGTCAAAGTACGTTTAATTGACCAACCAGTTACTTCAGCTTTTCCTACTCAACCAAATGTACTCATTATCGGTAGTACCGCACTTGTTCTTGGTTTTATCTTTAGCTTAATGTATATCTATGTTACTTCAACCCCAGGCGCAGTATCGCCTCGTGGTCAATTATTAGAAGAATATCATCGACAAAAACCAAGTGAACAATTTGTAGGTCACAGACATGAAGCAATCGAATCGACTGATCGATCTCATAATAATCATTCATATCACTCTGCTCACAACTCTCATAATCAACAGCGTTTTGAGCAGTCGGATTATCCTAAGATGACACCTTATGGTCATCGTACACAGGTCCATAATCATACTCCATCCGACTATCAACATTCTCCCCATCAAGAGACCAATGACCCCGAGGCAATCTTGGGCCATGGTCATATGCGTAATATTTTGGGCTAAGGTTAAGTTAAATATTCTAGTTTAGTTTAAACTTGACAAATATAGATATTTACGCTAAGATTCGGAGTTAAAGCTTATAGACAGAAATTTTAAAATTAAATAATAAAAAAGGAGAAAAAAGTGAAAAAAATTCTTATTTTCAGCATTGGCTGGTTTATTCTGGCTTTTGCTTTTGTTTCTTTTAGTTTCAGCCAAGGGTTGGTGCTGAAAGAAAAAACACGTCCGCCTGAAAAGGTAGATTCAGTAACAACAAACTGTGATTCTTCGGTAAGGCAGGTGAGCTCACAACCACTTGTTCTTAAAGAAAAAACCAATAAATTCGCTTACAGCAATCCAACGACTTCTACTACATCAACCACATCATCTGTCAAAACCGTAACAACAAATCCAAACTCCTACTTATTCCCGCTTTCGCAGGTGGAAATTTTTCTTGGCTATGTCCAATACAAGGAATATAGAATGAGCGGAAATGGTGCGTATGGACAAATAACCGTCCGACAAAAACAGAATGACAAGAAAAAGTCATCCTGGGGTTTAGGAGGTTGTTATGGGCAATTTACTACGAAGAGTTCTGAAACGGATTCGACAACTTTTACTTCTAAGGTAAAGGAACTCGGTGGCTTTCTAAGTTACGCCAGAAATACAAACCGTCCGAATTGGAATTCGGTGGTTCTAAATTTTGGCTTTAAACAAGCTGTCGATGAAGGTAGTATTTCTACTTATAAGAGAAAACAGGTTGATATTTTATTTACATTTTCTGGTTATATTGATCTAACTAGAAATAAAAATATTGGCTTTTCCCGCTCAAATTTGAGTTGGTATTATCAGAATCCAGTGCGGACTGAAGTAGAAAGTTATGATAAAAGTGTTCGGGTTAATGACGACGTTTGGAACAAGAAGATGTTGTTGATTAATTTTGATCAGACTGTCTTACAGTTTGATTT
>CAZLCH010000093.1:0-2704 GCA_964558025.1 uncultured Gammaproteobacteria bacterium
AACTACTTCTCCTGTAGTAGCTAGTGTCTGTATATATGACTCAATCATAATATGTATGTCGGGATGCCGAGAATTGAACTCGGTCTACACGCACCCGAAGCGTGTGTACTACCGGTATACTACACCCCGCAAAAACTTCATCTTATATAGCTCAAACAGTAAGGGCAATATCCGGCGACGCTTAATCTTTGCCAAAAAGACGACTGAAAAAATAATTAAATATAGCTAAGACAATACTAAACAACAAAGCCACCCAAAAACCGCTAACCGAAAAACCTTTGATAACTGACGAAGCTAAGAGAATCAAAACAGCATTAATCACGAACGTGAATAGGCCAAGCGTGATAATATTGATTGGTAAAGTTAATAAGATCAATAACGGTTTAATAAACATATTCACCAAGCCAAGAAACAATGCCACCCACAACGCCGACCAAAAATTATCAAGTTTAACACCGGGCAAAACATAACTTGAAATCATGACTGCTAACGCCGAACCGAGCCATTTTAAAATTAGAAACATAGGTAGAAAGTTAAAAAATAAAACTTATTTTTTATCCAATAATTCATCATTTTTTAAAATCGTTTTGATGATGAAATAGAGAAAGGTCATAATAATAATAAAGGTCAGGCCGGCATTGATGATACCACCGATATCAAACGATACATTCTTAATTCTAAAAATTAAATGGGAAAAATCAGCTGGAACAAAAAGGCGAATTGCGGGGGTAAAAACTCCTTGTACGAGTGCATCAACTAAGTCTTTTGAGGCTTCGGCCGTAATAACACCAATCGCCAAACCAATCACTGAATATTGCTTTAAAAAAGCCATTAAACCCTTGATAAAACTACGGTGAGGTGAGTTAGCCATATAGGTACAGCATAGCTTATACAGACACTTTTTTCAAATTAACTTGAGAGGGTCGATCGTCTCCGCCGATACCAAAAAATTCCACCAATAACAACAGCGACCAAGATGGCTAAAAAGACATATTGCTCAATGTGATCAATAATCACCACGTACTTCTGATACAGTTCCCCTACTCGCCAACCAATCAAGGCCAGAATAAAAGCTCGGCACAAAGAACCAAAAAAAGTCACAATAATAAAGTTAAAAAAACGATAGCGCACAATACCACAAAAGCCGGATATTGCCACTCCGGGCACAAGTGGTAAAAGCCGTAGACCAAATAAGACGACTTCATCACCTTTTTTAAGAGTTAATTTTTTTTTAGTTTTTTCCACTTCATCCCATTGTAATCCAAGCCACTTTCCCCATTTTTCTAAAATCGGCTTACCACCAAAATACCCCAAGGCGTAAACCGCAGTCGACCCAAGCGAAACCCCAATCGCCACCGGGATAGCAATCAAGATAAAAGCATCTTGTAAAGTTGGCAACCATAATATATTGTGAGATAAAAGAAAAAATCCGCCGGCCAAAGAAACTAACGGCGATGGAATCGGGGCAATAACTTCCTCAAGTATGGTCGCAAAAAAAATACCGCCGGCGCCGTATTGGGTAATAATAGTTTGGATATAAGAGATTAATTCTACGATCATACTTAGAGCATACAATATTTTAAGGTAATGAACATATTGTAGCTTGGATATGATGTAAGGTAAAGCTGACTATGAGTTATTTTCATCATTTTATTGACAAAAATTCAATCTTTCGCTATATTTTAAAAGCCTTTAAGATGTATATTCTTGCGGAGAATATATAATAAACTTTTACCCTTTGATTCATTAAAAAAGTTGAAAAATTATTTATAGAAGAAATGTCTTTGGGCATTGGTAAGCTTTTTTCTTTAAAACAAATATTCTGTCTTCAGAGTAGAGATGATCATTTCCTAACTTTCAACTTTCTAACTTTTAAATTTTATGGCACATAAAAAAGCCGGCGGTTCCACCGCCCTAGGCCGTGACAGTCAAAGTAAGCGTCTTGGCGTAAAACTCCAACACGGCCAAATTGCTCAACCGGGCTCAATTTTAATCCGTCAACGCGGCACAAAATATCAACCAGGCAAAAATGTTCGTCGCGGCAAAGATGATACGTTGTATGCGGCGACAGCCGGACTTGTTACTTTTTCTCAAAAAAAGTTTCTTAAATATAATGGAAGATTAAAGAGTTCGACAGTGGTGAGTGTAAAAAAATAATGTCCTTCGTGAGTAAAAATAAGAAATGGTTGTACAACCATTTCTTATTTTTTTATAATAAACATATTCTTAAATCTATAAATAACTTTTAGAAAATGAATCTTCTTAAAAAAATCTCTCAGTGATATTCTGAATGAGAATTTTCCAATATCAGTATTGCTAAATTGAATAGAGTCTAGATATATATTTTGTGTAATTATTTTTGGATCAACTATTGTCGTGACGTCAAATTGTTCACGAGATAAGTTAAATAACTTATTATAACTAAAATCTGTATGAGTTCCTGAAATACCAATATTGGAAACCAAATTATTCTTTGGTACTAAAGCTAACTGATTATTAACAAAAAGATTATACGTCCAATTAATATCCCATGTATCAAACAAGCCTTCGGACATTTTATCAAAGAGCATAGTATAGAATTTTATAACATTCTTATTTGCGGATATATGCGATAACCAATTACTACTTCTTCGCTTGTCCCATCCAATTAACTGGTGTTGATATAAAGCCCACTTTTCTTTCCAAGTTGCCCACCCCCAAATAC
>CAZLCH010000094.1:0-2663 GCA_964558025.1 uncultured Gammaproteobacteria bacterium
TTCTGACAATTGTCTGTTGTGCGTCTGCCACTTATTTGATTTCTCCCACTACCTCTTAGTGGGAGTTTTTTCTACCAAGCTTTTTTTCCAGCCTCCCAGCATCCGACCAACTTCATCAAGTTGTAAGGTAAGCGTTCCATATAATTTATGGGGAACAAGCTTATGTTCCCAGCCTAATTGTAAAAAGAATTTTAATAAGTCACACTTACCAACACATTGAGAGACTAAAGATAGTTTTTCAAATTTATCAAAAGCAAAACTTGCTCTAAAGATTAACTCTAATAATGAAAGAAATGTTTCATCAATGCGTGCGCCGAGAGTATAGCGATCAATTCGCTTTATATGTATTAACTGCTCATGCCATAACTTATAGGTCTCCTTGCTACGAAGAAGTACAAGTGGGATTTTTGAGCGGGGGGGGCGAAATTCGTTGTATGTTCGGTCATAAGTATGAAGACATTATAACGATTGATAATCTTCTCAGTACCTGGGAACGTTTTTTGCGCGGTAAGAGAAATAAGAAAGATGTTATTCTGTTTCAAAATCACCTTGCTGATAACTTAGCAAATTTATACGGGACACTCAAGAATAAGACTTATATTCATGGTGGATATTCAGCGTTTAATGTTTCTGATCCAAAACCAAGAAATATCCATAAAGCCATAGTGAGAGATCGGGTACTACATCATTTAATTTATAAAGAGCTTTACCCCTACTTTGAGAAGCAGTTTATTTTTGATTCATATTC
Organism: uncultured Gammaproteobacteria bacterium; assembly: GCA_964558025.1. Classification (GTDB taxonomy): domain Bacteria; phylum Patescibacteriota; class Patescibacteriia; order Patescibacteriales; family Patescibacteriaceae; genus Patescibacterium. Next base: position 749 of record CAZLCH010000094.1, read on the forward strand.
CTGTCGAGAGAACAAAGGAACCCATAAGGCGTTGGATCGGTTTAGAAGCTTTGCTCGTAAAGTATCCAAGAATAATACAAGAACATGCTATGTATTAAAATGTGATATAAAAAAGTTTTTTGCAAGTATTGACCAAGGTATATTAGTTTCTATATTGAGACGTCATATTAAAGATACTCAAATAATAGAGTTAATTATTAAGGTACTAGATAGTTTTTATACCGAGCGACCAGGTATTGGCTTACCTTTAGGTAATCTAACATCACAGTTATTGGTTATTATTTATATGAATGAGTTTGATCGATATGTAAAACAAGAGCTGAGAGTCAAATATTATATTCGTTACGCTGATGATTTTGTATTTTTGTCTCAAGATAAAGAATATTTACAAAATATTCTTCCTCAGGTAAATAACTTTTTAAACACTAAGTTACATCTATCTTTACATGAACATAAAGTGTATATACAAACGCATGCTTCAGGAGTAGATTTTTTAGGTTGGAAACATTTCCCATATTATCGTCAGGTTAGAACAGCCTCGAAGCGTAAAATTCTGAAAAGAATGTCACATTATCCTAAATCAGAGACTGCAAATGCGTATCGAGGTCTGTTAAAGCATGGGAATAGCTACAAAATTCAGAAAAAAATAGGATTTATTCCTTTGAGCGGGAAATAGACCAATCAGGAGTCAGGTTTAAAAAATAAACTATTTTTTAAAATAATAGACAGTGATTTGACCGTCTTGTAAGACAGTAGTTTTATCCGCAATGGCTTTGATTTCCGGCCCAATTTTTTTCGCATCAAACCAATAATCATTTAAGACCACATAGGCGTGGTTAATACCAGCCAGTTTCATCGCGGCGTCAATAGATTCTCGCTCGGGGGTTTTAACCATGGCGAGATAATATTGATAGAGTGGGCCACCGGTCGGTACCGGGTAATAGAAGAGGTTATTATAATAAGCTTTAAAACCAAATTCACGAATAGCCATGGCACTGGTTTGTTGATTGGCTAAGACAATATAGTCAGTATCACCGGCGTCTTGGTTAATCCAGCGTACAGCCGACAGATCAGCTTCTGAGCTCGCATAGCCATGACTATTATGATAGTGATCAAAACGAGGATAGCTTAGATAGAGTGAGGCCGTGACAAGGCTCGCCAAGAATATACACCAGGTGAGGCGAAGATATTTTTCTTGTTCAGCTAGGCGAGTAAAAAAGTTTTCCAGGGCAAGAATAATAAACGGCAAAGCGAAAATAACCGCTACGGTGAGTAAGCGATAGGCATAATCAGAGCGTTCGTAGTCAATTAAGAAATGAAAGTTAAGCGTATGAGTGATCAAAGCCGAAATGATAAGCGTCAGTGCGGGCAAGCCATAGGTTTTGATATAATCTGATTTTTTGTATGTGGCCATGACAACACCGGCACTAATAAGGCCAAGAAAAATCAGTCCCCGCATTGAATCAAAAAAATAAACTAAGTTAAGATTCAAGCTTTCGCGGTGCGGGTTAGCCGGTATTAAAAAGGAAAAAAAATCCGAAAGGTTAGGGTGAGTGAAAACAGCAGTCGAACTATTAGATTGGTGAGTAAAGATATAAAGAGCGAGTGGCAGGGCAAAAATAAATCCAGCGGTAATACCCCCGAGGATGATCTTTTGATAGATTGTCGACGACATTTTCTTGGTTGTTAAATAAGCAACAAATAAAATAGCTGGTATACCGGCGATTGGTTGGGTGAACACAGCCAGAATTCCGAGCAACCACATCAGCAACATATTATTTTCCTGGGGACGCAAAGAATAAAAAACTATGATCACGAGTAAGAGGTAAGCAAGATTTTGCGGCGTAGTAACAATAAAAATCGAAAAGGGGAGTATAAGTAAGCTAAGAATGATTAACCCACGATGTTGAAGGTT
>CAZLCH010000095.1:0-2655 GCA_964558025.1 uncultured Gammaproteobacteria bacterium
CAAATACCTTGATGATTTGGTGATGAGGGTAAGCAAGGGGGAGAAGAAGCTGAAGTGCTTATACAACTATTTGGAAGATTCATAGCACCCGGCCATGTATATAGAGCGCCAGCGACTGCACAATCACTTTCGGATCCTCGTATATTACCAGATTTAATACAATCACGCCGAGAAGCATCGAGCCACCCCGCCCCCCATCCAGGAAGACCATTTGAATTAACACAACCTGGCGCTGGACCAACTGTGACACCACCTGACGAAATATTAATACAACTACCATCAGGATTTCTCTTGACATATAAATTTTTCCCCATCCAGCACTGGGTACCAATCTGAACCGTGGGGTATACATTGCCATCAATATCCGTCACAGTTATACCAGGCCCGCAATCTGTATCTGTGACACCGCAATTTCCGTTTTTGCAAATCACTGTCCCCTTGGTAAATCGACCATGATTAGCGCCAATACAGAACGTTAATTTATACCCAGTATTAGTCGTCGTGTAGATATAATCTTGGTCTGGACAGCCACCATCAGTACGAGGATAGGGGTTAGTTGGAACTCTTTTTAATAATTCATTTGAGCCTGATAGAATTGGTTGTCCGGCCGTAATAGCGGTTGGATATGACTGGTTAGCGGCATAATATGACTCTAACGCATTCATAATCTCGTTAACATTATTAACTCGCTTACTATTGCGACTATGCATACGCGACGAAAAAGTGGCGATAACACTTAATGTAATCAATAGAACAATAATAGCGACTGAAACCAAAACTTCAGTTAAGGTAAAAGCTTTACGATTATTCTTTTTTTTCATAATTTCTTTGAACATTATATTATTATTATATCATATAATGATCATCATGACTATATATTCTTTAAAATAACGACCAAAAAAGAGCTATAGCCGCTACACTCATCACGACAGTAATAAACCAGCCACACCATGTCGTCAAACGTGAATTACGATATTTACCCATAATAGATTTTTTATTACCAATCAGCATAATAAGAACAAGTAAGGGCGGTGCACAGACACCATTTAAAACCGCCGTATAATATAACATCTGAAATGGTTTGATAGGTGTAAAGTTAACAATAATCCCAAGGATGGTAGCAATAATAATAATGCTATAAAAAGCCCGTGCCTGAGTAAAAGTTTTTCCCAATCCGGCTTTCCAACCACAGGTTTCTGCTAAGGCATAAGAAGCCGAACCAGCCAAAATCGGTACCGCCAACAAGCCCGTACCAATAATACCAAGGGCAAATAAAAAGAAAGCCAAGTTACCAGCTAAAGGACGCAAAGCTTCAGCGGCTTGATCAGCTGTTTCGATCGTGGTAATACCATGAAGACCGAGCGTTGAGGCGGTCGTAGCAATAATACAAAACATGACAAGGTTAGAAAAAAGCATACCAATAAAGGTATCGATTCGTAGACGACGAAGATCAAAGCGAGAAATTTTTGCCATGATACCTGTTTCTGGATTAAGTTTTTCAGCGGCAATTTCTTCCTCAACTTCTTCATTTGACTGCCAAAAAAATAAATAGGGGGAAATGGTCGTACCAAGTATGGCGACAATATTCAAAAAATATTGTTTGGAGGCAACAATTTGTGGAATAAAGGTTGACCAGGCGATAGTCTGCCAATCCTGTTTAATAATAAACATGGTCGCGACATACGCCAATAACGACAATGTTAAATATTTTAAAAAACGGGCATAGACTTTATAAGGAACAAAAATTTCCAATCCAAGCGTAATCAGACTAATAATCACCAACCATGATATAAATGACCAACCAAAAATCATTTGGCCGGCCATAGCCATAGCACCAAGATCAGCCCCAATATTAACAATGTTAGCCAGACATAAAATCGCTACCGCACCATATAGAATTTTGCGGCTATAATGTTCTTTAATTACTTGAGCCAAACCTTTGCCAGTTACAATTCCAATTCGTCCACATAATTCCTGTATAACAGTCATGAACGGAAAGGAAAATAAAGCGGTCCATAGTTGGCTATAACCAAACTGAGCACCAGTCTGCGAATAGGTTGCAATACCTGAAGGGTCATCATCAGAAGCACCTGTAATCAATCCTGGTCCAAGCTTTTTTAACCACGATGATTTTTTATTCATACTTATTGTAAGTATAGCATTAAACTAATAATTCAACTGACTATACACTATAACATTCTCCTGGTTTAGGAATGTGGACGGTGAGATTTGGCAATTTTTCATTTACTAATTGCTTAAAGGTCTCTAAAGCGTCGGTTTCACCATGGACTAAAAAGACTGAACGTAAAGCTTTTAACTGACTAATATAACGTAAGAGGCCGGCTTGATCAGCATGGGCACTAAATTCGTTAATGGTCACCACTTTAGCTTTTAATTCATGCATCTTCCCGAAAATCGGTACATGAGTCTGACCGGAAAAAATTTTACGACCCAGAGTGTGTTCCGCTTGGTAACCAGTAAGCATAATAATTGAATTTTCATTCCACACGTTATGTTCAAGATGGTGAAGAATACGTCCACCTTCTGCCATACCTGAGGAAGCAATAATCATCATCGGCCCTTCGGCTTGATTTAAAGCTTTTGATTCTTCTTTAGTGCTAACATATTTTAAATTACTAAAAGCAAAGGGTGATT
>CAZLCH010000096.1:0-2628 GCA_964558025.1 uncultured Gammaproteobacteria bacterium
TTTTATGATTTATAGCCAGTTATAGCTATGGCTTTAACACTGACTTATCCACAGACTTGTAGCCTAAAGCGCCTAATTCATCATAACAGACCTGACGATCATCCCAGGGTTCTTTGGCTCCACGTGCGCGACAAATTGCCTGTTCGCTACCCTTACCAGTAATGAGTACAATATCACCTTCTTGGGCCAAGGTTAAGGCTTTATGAATTGCTTCCCGTCGATCTAAAATCGAAAATAAATTTTCGTTCAGTCGCTTACTTGTTTTCTCAGCACCAGCGACGACTGCAGTAATAATTTGTAACGGATCTTCATCATACGGATCTTCATCCGTCACAATCATAATATCAGAAAACTTACCAGCAATCTCACCAAGGATTGGACGACGAGCTTTATCGCGTCCTCCACCGGCTGAGCCTAAGACATGAATAATACGATGATGTGGTAATGAAGCCACTGTTTCATATAATTTACTCACCGCCTGAGGTTCAAAAGCATAATCAACAATCACCGTAAATGGTTGACCGGCGACAATACGTTCCAGACGGCCAGGCACCCCGGTGATTTTTTCTATACCAACTACAAGCCGTGCTAATGGTAACTTTTGAATCAAGCCAACACTAATCGCGGCTAATATATTCTGACGATTAAAATCACCAAACAAATTTACTACGACAGTACCTTCTTTTAATTCCAAAAATGACTGCCCATTAGTTTTAACTGCAGTAGCAAAAATTTCTTTAACGGTTTCATCAAAAACTGGCTTTGGTTTACCAACCTCAGCTAAACGATAATTCCACTTTTCTTCCGCCCAAAAATCGAGAAAATAACCAGCGTGCTCATCATTACCATTAACGACAATAGTTTTTTTAATTCGTCGCAGTTCGGTTTTCTTTAAACCACTGATTGATGAGTGTATCACTGATTGTTCATCGCAATATTTGGTCTTACAATTTTTTAAATGTGTGAAAAGCATACCTTTAGCTTCTTTATAATGCTCAAAGCCGCCGTGGGCTTCAAGATGCTCAGGATATAAACAAGTCAACAAGACAAAGTCATAATTGATAAAACGATGACGATACTGAATAATACCTTCGGACGAAGTTTCGATCACAGCATACTGACAACCGTTATTAACCATCTGCCGTAACAACTTATGAGTAAAAAACCGACCGACCATGGTCATTTTTTTGTTGTTGAGCCATTCCTGCTTGCCGTCGCCAAACATGGCAGTTGATGTATAGCCAACGGAAAAACCGACGCCCTGTAACATCTTAGCAATTAAGTAGGTGGTGGTTGTTTTGCCGGTGGTACCAGTTACACCAATAACAATCAATTTTTCACTGGGCCAGCGATAGATAATATTCGCGGCGGCCCCTAACAGAAAATGGTACAACGGCCACAGAAGGGTAAATATTTTTTTTGGTATAAACCGTTTAATCGTTAGAAGTATTTTATCCATAGAAAGAAAAAAGGCGTCGCAGACGTCGAAATACAGTATAGCCTCTATAAGCCAGTGGAGCAAGCGGGGCATCATAGGTACCGGAAAAATGCCTGACAATACCCCCAAAACCCTTTTTAAAACGCGTTACACCTGGCCATTTTTTTTCATCAATCCCCTGCCAGTCATACCATAGATAACCCTTGGCTTTACTTTGTTTAATGACTTCCCAATGTAATAAATAAGGCGCCATTAACTCTCGAGAGGTTGAAGCCGAAGCACCGTGAACATAGGTAACAGTGTCACCATGATATGCCAATAAACTACCGGCGATCATTTTATCATGATACCAAACACTAGCGAGAGTGACAGCCTTAGAGGCAACTAATGTACGATAATACTCACGACTATGAAGACGAAAATTGTCGCGTGTTTTAGTTTCTTCCAGTAAATTTAAAAAATCTTCCGTCGCCTCGTTACCAATTTTAAAAATTAAAGATTTCTTTTCCGCCAAACGAATATTATAACGAGTTTTTTGATGCATCTGTGCCAATATTTCCGCTTCACCGTTTTGTAAGGATAAAACTAAAGTCGTTGCCGGCTGAACATCATGCGTTTGTATAAAACCATTAACGGTTATATCACCGATCGGTTCAAAGCGAATGAAAACTGCTCGTTCATCAAGCGCGCGCACTGTCGTTTGCAAACCACTTATAATGGCTGATAGCTCATCATTATTTGCAACTAATGGTGCACGCGGCAGATACCAATAAGAAAAACCAAATGGCAAGCTATGACGAATCAATAGATATATTTTTTTACTACTATTAGTTGGTTGACAAGCAACTAATAGCAAAGTCGCGCCACGTTGTTTTTGAAAACGTGCCCACGCGCTTGATTGTAAAAATTGAGCGTGTAATTGTTCACTACTCGCCCTATCAAGTAAAGCTAAATTTTCTTCAGAGTAAGAAAGGTTATAAAATGTCATGCGATCTCGTACATTATATCCATTGCAAAGCTTGTTTGATTCGTTCTGCACTATCAGTCAAAGTTGAATCAATTTTTTGTAAAGCTTCACGTGCCTGCGCCGCTGAATAACCAAGACTCACAAGGGCCTCAATCTCTTCACCATGAGATGAATTAGTGAGTAACTGATCAAGTTTACCTCGCAATTCTAAAATAATACGTTG
>CAZLCH010000097.1:0-2627 GCA_964558025.1 uncultured Gammaproteobacteria bacterium
AGTTATATATATACGGACCTACTAAGGGCTTATAATCAAAATTAGATTCTTCTTTATGGCCACTAGTATTAAATATTTCTTTTCTAAGATTCTCTGGATCACCCTTGGTAATTTTTTCTAGCACCGCTTCATTATAGGCAATAAGATTTTTAACATCTTCTTCAATTTTATCAAGATCGAGGAGTGAAGTCGGTTCTGATTTCCATAAAAAGTCTCTCAATTTAAGTATCTTTTCTACAGCTTGTTCACGACTCTCAGTATATGCGATATAACGTGCATTGCTTGTTCCAAAGTAAGAACCGATGCTATCAATATTTTCTTCATATTTTTTGTCTTTTTTTCTTAACTCATCATATTGTTGGGCATAGTCATCTAATTTACTTGTAAGATCATCTAGTTTAGCTACTACTTCAGAGGTCCGCTTTCGATAGGTCTTAATTCTATCTACATCCACTTTTAGATCAATTAATGACTTCTGTTCCGATGAATTTTCAAGAAAAGCATCAATGTTTCGATGTAAAGAATTTTTAAATGGCTTAGTAATTTCATCGCGATTGGTTTTAAAAGAAAAATAAGAAAATGATTTGCCCAGATACGGTACAAAACTTTGGTAAGTACGAAGTATATCAAGATTTTTATTCTCATTCTTTAGGAAAGCGGCCAAACTATTAGTATCAAAAACAAGATAGGTATCAGTAACCTTATTTTCATCTTTGATTTGTTTAATTTTAGTTTCTTGCTCCAATAAATCCCTACCTTCAGGGGTCTTATCATATAATTGCTTAACTACTTTTTCCTGCTCTATGATTTTATCCTCTAGTGTTTTTTTCTTCTCTAGTAATTGTTCAAGCTTTGTGCCTAACTGATCCCGATTTTCCATTAAAGTACCGAATACTTCTTTAAAACCTTCCTCAGTTTTTATATATGCAATAGCATCTTCATCCTGACGAGCTTCTTTTAAAGCTTGACTATATTCTTCTCGAACATTTCTTCGAGATTCTTTTGAATCTAATAATTGTCTCAGCACTGAGTTTAATTCTAATGTTATCGCTTCGAGATCTGCCTGGGCTTCTCTATATGTTTCATTATTTTTCTCGTCTTCCTGTCTCTTAGATTCTTCTTTTTCTCTTTGCTCATTTTCCCTCGTCTCACTAAGACGAGATTTTAAAGCTTTTATTTTTTCCACTGAACTTTCCGAATTTTCAGGGTGATGATTTGGTGTTAATTCATGGATTACCATAAATAGAATAATAAATATTTTCTATTACTAATATAACAAAATTATTAGGAAAAATCAATATTTTCAATATATTTTATAGCACTTCTCTAATCCTGTCCATAAACCTCAAATAAAACTCCACATTATTCAAAGTCGCCAAACGTTTCCCCAGCGGCTCATCAATTTTAAATAAATAATGAAGATAGGCGCGTGATAATTTCCGCAGTTCAGGTAAAACTGAATCAGGGTTAATTGGCTTCTTGTCAAAGGCGAATTTAGTGTTGGTGATCGTTAAAGTCTCATAAAAAGAATCCGTGGCGGGTTTTTGGCTGATAAGTAATTTTTTAATATCTCGACTGGTATGGTTATTAAAAGCAAATAGTCGTCCATGCCGTCCTTCACGGGTTGGTATAACGCAATCAAACATATCAACTCCCCGCTTAACCGCTTCAATAATATTCTCCGGGTAACCCACGCCCATGAGATAACGCGGTTTATGAGCTGGTAAAACCGGAATTGTATAATTAAGCACCTCGTACATTTCACGTTCGGTCTCCCCTACTGCCAACCCACCAATGTTATAACCATCAAAGTTAAGGGCGGTAAGTTCCTGAGCGCTACGCAACCGTAAATCCTTCTCCGTGCCACCCTGAACCACGGCAAAAACTAACGGCCGCCTACCCTTTAACTGAGAGAGATATTTTTTTGTTCGTGCCGCCCAAGCAGTCGTGAGTGCCACTGAATGTTCAAGGTAATTTCGTTTGGCCGGCAAAGCCACACACTCGTCTAGACACACCGCAATATCAACCCCGAGATCAGCTTGAATTTTTAAGCTTCGTTCAGGTGTGAGATAATGCGAACTACCGTCAATATATGATTTAAACTGCACACCTTTTTGCGAAAGCTTAACTAAACTTTTCCCACTCTTCGTTCGATCAGCGGCCAAGGAAAAAACTTGAAAGCCTCCAGAGTCAGTGAGAATTGCACCAGACCAATCCATAAACGTATGAAGGCCACCTAATTTTTTCACGGCCTTTTCTCCCGGACGAAGCATTAAATGATAGGTGTTGGATAAAACAATCGGTGAACCAAGCCGACGAATATCCTCAGAGCTGGCATATTTAATCGTTGCCTGTGTGGCCACCGGCATAAAAAACGGCGTCGGTAGTAAACCGTGAGCCGTTTTAAGTCGACCGCGCCGCGCCCGACTATGTTTGGCGGATTTAATAACAGTAAACATACCTAACGAACAATACCATCAGTGTTGGCAATATCATCTTTTTCCAACTTGGTCGTCTGAGATTTTAATTCTTTATTAATAAAATACGTCGTTTGATTATCTTGAGCGGTGACATTTGTACCAGAAGCAAGAATCATCAGACGACCCTGATCAGCTGAACGTGGTTTC
>CAZLCH010000098.1:0-2589 GCA_964558025.1 uncultured Gammaproteobacteria bacterium
AAAGTCATGTTGCGGTGATAGTAGTAGTTGTTTATAATTATATCATAGATAGCATTACATACTCTATATATTATGTAATGTTTAATTATTGTCTATGAAGCTTATTTCGTGGAACGTTAATGGTATTCGCGCCGCTGTTAGAAACGGTTTTTCTGCCAATTTAAAAAAAATGAAAGCTGAGATTGTCTGTCTTCAGGAAATTAAGATTGATCATGCTAGCCGACTCAAAGCCGAATTTGATTTTAAGGGTTATGAGGAATTTTGGTTTCCGGCTGCTCGTCCGGGCTATAGTGGGACAGCGATTTTAAGTTCAGTAAAATTCTTATCGGTACGCGACGGTATTGGTATTGCTGAATTTGATCAAGAAGGTCGGGTTCAGACGGCTGAACTATCTAAGGCCTATCTTATTAACGCTTATTTTCCTAATTCACAACCAACCCTTGCTCGACTGGATTATAAAGTACGTTTTAATCAGGCACTGCTTGCTTATATACAAAAGTTAGAAAAAAAGAAACCAGTGATTATTTGTGGGGATTTTAATGTTGCCCGTGAGGAAATTGACTTGGCGCGACCAAAGGAAAATCATGAAACGGCCGGTTTTACTGATACCGAGAGGTTATGGGGACGAAAATATCTTGCCGCTGGTTTGGTTGATACTTATCGAGAGCTACATGGCAATAAGATCCAGTATTCTTGGTGGACATATCGTTTTGGCGCTCGTGCGCGTAATGTTGGTTGGCGGATTGACTATTTTTTTGTATCGGCTAAGATACGAAAACATCTTACTCAAGCTTTTATCTTAGATTCAGTGATGGGATCCGACCATTGTCCGGTCGGGATAGAAATTACTTTATGACATACCAACCTTCAATGATTGAAAAAAAATGGCAGGCGATCTGGGAAAAGAATCATCTGTATCGTTCAACCATAGATCCGGACAAAGAAAAATATTATGTTCTGGATATGTTTCCCTATCCGTCCGGTGATGGATTACATGTTGGCCACACTAAGGGTTATATTGCAACTGATAGTATTGCTCGCAAGAAAATGATGGAAGGCAAAAGTGTTTTACACCCGATGGGCTGGGACGCGTTTGGCTTACCAGCCGAGAATTACGCCTTGGCGAATAAGGTACATCCGTCAGTGGCCGTTCAAAAAAATATTCTTCGTTTTAAAGAGCAGTTATTAAAACTTGGCTGTACGTATGATTGGGAGAGAGAGATTAATACCACTGATCCGGAATATTATCGCTGGACACAGTGGATATTTTTACAATTATTTAAAAAAGGTTTGGCCTATGAATCGTTTGCGCCGATTAATTGGTGTCCTTCTTGTAAAACCGGTTTAGCAAATGAAGATGTGGAAAATGGACGTTGTGAGCGGTGTGGTACTATCGTTGAAAAAAAACCAATGCGGCAGTGGATGTTAAAGATTACTGATTATGCTGAACGTTTATTATCTGATCTTGATAAGCTTGATTGGTCAGAGCCGATTAAAGAAGCTCAGCGTAACTGGATTGGAAAAAGCCAGGGTTTTGAAATTGATTTTAAAGTTTTTCAAGGTGATGATGTGATAACCGTTTTTACCACCAGGCCAGATACACTCTATGGAGTGACCTATGTAGTCGTAGCGCCAGAATACGCACCATTGTCTGATTGGCTAACACGGATAGAAAATAAAGAAGAAGTTGAACGATATCGTGAAGCAGTCAGACATACTCCTGAGCTTGAAAGAATGGCTGATAATAGAGAAAAAACCGGTGTTAAGCTTGAGGGTATAGAGGTAGTTCATCCTTTAACTAAAAAGTTATTACCGGTTTGGGTAGCTGATTATGTTTTAGGTGATTATGGTACTGGGGCGGTGATGGCTGTGCCGGCCCATGACGAACGGGATTATGCTTTTGCCAAAACATATGACTTGCCCCTACAGCCAGTCATTCGTCCCGCCGTGGTTGATATAAAAAATCCCCCTCAGATGGGCAAAAAAATTGTTCCACGAACCATGGTTCATGCGTTAGTACGCAATCCAAAGACCGATCAATTTTTATTACTTCGTTGGAAAAAATATCCCTGGCGTAATTTTGTCGTCGGTGGTGTTGAGGATGGCGAAGATATTATTACTGCCGCTCAACGAGAAATTAGAGAAGAGACGGGTTATACTGATGTACGTTTGATTGAAGTATTGGGAGAGTCAGTACAAAGTCAATATTATGCCGCTCATAAAGATGAAAATCGATTAGGCACCACGACGGCTCTTTATTTTGAATTAGCCAGTGAGGAGCAAGTACCAGTAACAACAGATGAAAAAGAAAAATATGATATAGAGTGGGTGGCGTTAGATAATATGACGCCTGAAAATATGGTATGTGCTGAATTGGAAATTTGGAAAAATCGTTTGGCAGGACGATATGTATATACTGGTAGTGGAATTTTATATAATTCAGATAGTTTTGATCAAAAAAATTCTGAAGAAGTAAAGGAAGCCAACCGTCAAAAAGCTGGTGGTCGAAGTGTTGTCCGCTATAAGTTGCGCGATTGGGTTTTTTCCCGCCAACGCTACTGGGGTGAACCTATTCCGATTATTAATTTT
>CAZLCH010000099.1:0-2579 GCA_964558025.1 uncultured Gammaproteobacteria bacterium
AGTGAATTGGCGGTCGGAGCCCAAGATGTTTTTTGGGAAAAAAATGGCGCCTATACCGGTGAAATTTCGGCCAGTGATATTGTTGATCTTGGCGCCAGATACGTCATTATCGGTCATAGTGAACGACGCGAACATCTAGGCGAAGAAGACTGGATGATTAATCGAAAAATTCAGATCGCTTTAGAAACAAGACCACTATGTCCGATTCTGTGTATTGGCGAAACAGCTGAGGATTATGAAGAAGGGGAGCGTGAAACGGTTTTAACTAATCAGCTTAATGAAGCGTTAGCAGGAGTTCACTTAAGCGTTGGCAAAAATTTAATTGTTGCGTATGAACCCGTCTGGGCGATTGGCACCGGTGAACTGCCTGAGCCAAAAGATATTGAATATGCGCTCGATGTTATCAAAGTTTTGTTACGAAAAAAATTTGGTCAAAAAGCTGATGATATGTGTGCGGTGGTGTATGGTGGTAGTGTTGACACTAAAACTGCGCCAGAAATTTTGGCAATGCCATCAGTTGATGGTTTATTGGTTGGTGGCGCAAGTTTAAATGCCCGTGAATTTTACCGCATTGTTTCGGCTGTGGTAGAATAGAAATAAGTTATAAAGTTATAAGGTTCTAAAGTTTTAAAATTAAAAGTAAAAAAGTATCTATGAAGTCAATGATGTCGCATCATCCACCGCTCGATGTTCCAACCAACAAGCGGTCAACCTATTTAAAAAATTTACGCCTTATTACAAAAAATACTGGTCGGTTGTTTTTGTTTGCTGGTGACCAGAGAGTCGAACACTTAAATGATGATTTTTTTGGTTCAGGTATTGCGGCAGATGATGCGAGTCCAGAACACCTATTTAAAATTGCGGCCGCGGCGCGCGTTGGTGTTTTTGCGACCCAGCTTGGTCTGATTGCGAAGTTTGGTCAAATGTACCCACATATTCCTTATGCGGTTAAATTAAATAGTAAAACCAATATTGTCAGTGAAACTGATTATGACCCCTATAGTGCGGCTTGGTATGATGTTCGACAAATCATTGAATTGGCCCGTGATGCCAAGTTGACTATTCCGGCAATTGGCTATACGGTGTATGTCGGCAGTACCTATGAAAGTGCGATGTTACGGGAAGCGGCTCAGATTGTCTGGCAGGCTCATCAGGCCGGTTTAGTGGCTATTTTATGGATGTATCCGCGGGGAGCGGCCGTGAGTAATAAGCTTGATCCACACCTTATTGCCGGGGCAGTTAATGTCGGTGGAGCACTTGGAGCGGACTTTATCAAAATTAACCGCCCAGAAAGGGAAGATAAGCAGACCTTGACTGAGATTACTGCCGCTGGAGCAGGTTCAGGTCTTTTATTTGCGGGTGGTGAAAGTATTGATTCTAAAGATCTTCTCCGTCTTATTTATAATGAAGTTCATGGGTTTGGTTTAGCTGGAGCGGCTTTAGGTCGAAATATTCATCAGCGTCCGCTGTCAGAGGCGATTGCTTTAGCCAATGCTGTCAGTAGTGTGATTTATGATGGTCATCGACCAACCTAAATAAAGGTTGCCATTATTTCTTAGTAACATTATCGTAGGTGCTATTTATCAAAATATTATCTGATAATATATGATATATATTCTCGGTTGGATTTTATTTTTAGTAGGTTTGTCGGGCATGGCTGTTATTGTCGGTCGTAAGTTTACCATACTGGCTAACATTGATGTGGCCGAAATTCAAAGCGAAAAAAATGCTCAACTGAAACAACAAATTATCGCCAATCAACTACGTCGTCGGTTTGGTCGGTTGGGTTTGATATCAGCGCGATTGTTAAAACCATTTTCGCGTTTTTTGCGGAATAGCTTTGATTGGTTATATGATAAGTTAAATAATTGGCAGAGAGCTCAGGCCAATCGCGAAGCGGCTTTGGGACAAGAAATTTCTAAACGGGTTGATGTCCTGTTGTTTGAAGCCGAAGAGTTAGCGCGTGAGGCTCGTTTTGAAGCGGCGGAAAAAAAATACATTGAAATTATCGGCCTTGATCCGAAAAATTTTCGCGCCTTTAGAAATTTAGGTGAGGTATATTTGAAGAACCAAAATCTCAATGAAGCTAAACAAACGTTTGAGCATGCTTTACGTCTGAAAAAAGTTTCATCTGGTCAAACCGGTAAGACAAAAATTAACCTTAGTAAAGATATTGAAGTAGCGCAGGTATATTTTCTCTTAGCCCAGGTATTTGAAGCTACTAATGATTTGGCTAAAACGATTGCGTATCTTAAACGAGCGTTGAAAATTGAAAAAAATAGCCCTCGTTATCTTGACAGGTTGATTGAAGTTAGTATACTAAAAAAAGACAAAATTACTGCTATGCAGGCTTTTTCCGACCTTGAAACCGCTAATCCGGAAAACCAAAAATTAGTCTCTTTTAAAGAGAGGATTGATGGTCTAGAGATGTAGAAGTAGATAAGTAAGGGAAAATTTAGTGATAGGTTTTAATCTCTCCGAGGAGGAGATTTTTAACATCAGGCCGTTGTAGCTCAGTTGGTAGAGCATCTCCATGGTAAGGAGAAGGTCACCGGTTCAAGCCCGGTCAACGGCTCATT
>CAZLCH010000100.1:0-2567 GCA_964558025.1 uncultured Gammaproteobacteria bacterium
ACGACTGCCGCCGGCCGTGACCCACATAATACCACCTACCATCATAACAATAACCGCCAAAATACCAATAATCAGAATACCATAATTAAAAATGGCCTTAATATATTCAGCCAGCCAGGGGATTTGGCACGGTGTTTTAGAATCATTACATGTTACATCACTAAATTTTTCCAAGCCAGGAATTGAGACTGAGAGTTTTGGTGGTAGTATTTTCGAAGGACCAGTAGGCCCACTTTCCGGTTCCAACGGACACTCTGTCAGCGGTAGGATGGTGACTGCTTTTGTTTGGGAAATATAATTATTACACTGTTCTTCCGTAACTCGATTTTTAGATTTCATGCCATTGTCAGGCACAGCACGAATTTCACAACAAATAAGTTGTTGAGCAAGTGTAACATGAGGAAAAGTTATTTGTACAACAATTAAAATTAAACTAACTACTATTATCTTGGTTACTATTTTTAACATAAATATCTTATTTAACTCAATCTATCCTTATCCAGGAATACAGTCTTGATTAATCCTTAATTCTTTTTTTTCTTCATCATCTAAGTCATAAAATATCCCATTCTTACCATCACATTCTTTTTTTGTTATAACCTCATTTTTATATGCCCACTGACAACAACCAAATGGGACACAATCATTATCCTCATGATCATTGCTGGCTATTTTAGTAATATCAAATGTATAATAAAGTCCTTGCCAAGGAGCTTGTTCGGCATTACACTGTGTTTCATCTAGCGTTATATAACGTGGTACCCCATTATATTGAGTTATTTTACAACAGCCCTCAGTTGCTTTTGCAGTATTATAATATGATAATCCCCCTAAGAGAAAGAAAAGATATATTATATAACGAGAAAATGGAACTTTCATATTAATTTTCTACTGTTTCATAACACGAATCGCCAATTTTTTTATTACTTAGCCACTCTTGTGATTTTAAAATAAATCCCTGCCCTATATTTCCAAATGTCATTTTTTCTTTACAGACGCTTTCATACATAACAGTAAATGTAAGTTGTGATCCGATTGCTACGTTACAGCATCCCATTAGATCACATTCATTATTCTTCGCAAGTGCATATGGTATAAAGACAACATCTTTATAACCATCAGGACCAATTTGTTCTTTTAGTTTTTCACACTCATTTTTACCAAGATCTATCGTAGTATATTGTTTTTCAAGTGGGTTTTGACCAAATTTTTTACAACAACCACGAGTGCTTATCGGAATATTTTCAATTTTTTGTATCGCAGGAATTTTTAAATGTACCAAATTTGTATTGACGATCGATAATATTAAAAAGCTTCCAAATGCAAGGCACATTCCGACTAGACTCGAGGTAATCATTGTTCTGGCTGAGTCAATTTTTTCATGGTTACCGCCAGCCGTGAGCCACATTACCCCACCTAACATCAATACAATCGCGGCAATAATTCCAATGATGCCAATTGAATATTTAAAAATCGCAACAATATAGTTAGCGAGGGTAATTGTACTTTCCTTAATTTCAATCTCTTTACCCGTAGTAAAATCGGTATTAGGAATACTTACACTTGGTTGAAAAAAAATTGGATCCCCGTGTTTTCTTGTTTGCGTACTTGGTCTTTCTCGACATTCCATATTATTAAATGCCATCATGCCGGTTTTAAACTCTATCGTAAAGGCATCATCAGGATTACCTGGGGCAACGGCATTACATTCTTCTTTAGTTGCATCCATATAATCTTTTTGGCCGATGCGAACTCCGGTTTTATGAGTCTTAATACAACAACCAAGATCTTTTGCCTGGCCAATATGTAATGGCAGTAAAATCACTATACTGATAAAGAATATTAAACTGTTTAATAATATAAACGTACTATTTTTTTTGTTGATAGTTTTAGATGTATATAGCATATAATCTATCTTATATAGGGTGTTACCAGTTTTTCTAGTTCAATAGTTGAAAGTTGACCTTCGATTTTTTCGCCATTAATAAACCAGGTGGGGGTTCCCTGTACGCCCAGTTTTTCTGAATCGGTAAAGTTTTGGCGGATTTGGGGTAGGTATTTTTGTGTGTCAAAACAGCTTTGAAATTGCTCATTATAAATGCCAAGTTGCTGGGCAAGAATAGCCAGTTGGTTTTTATCACTGCCAAAGTTATCACTCTGATTTTGGAATAATTTATCATGCATTTCCCAGAATTTATTTTGTTCTCCAGCGCAATAGGCCGCCATAGCGAGCGGCAGAGAAAATTCATGACCAGGCCAATCACGAAAAATAATTTTTACCTTATCCTGGTATTTGAGGCTGATTTCGCGGAGAGCCGGAAAAGACGCCCGACAAAACGGACAGGCAAAATCAGAAAATTCAACGATAGTGACAACCGGATTTTCAGCGCCAAATGAATGGTTATTTAAACCTTCAATTAAAGTCTTGGTTTCACCTTGATATGTACTGGGAACGGCGGCGGGAGGAAGAGTGACCGGGGCGATATAATTTCCGCGACGAATCTGCTCACTGCGCGTTAACGTGTCAGCGACAAAAACAACAATTAACAAAGCTAAAAACAAAGTAA
>CAZLCH010000101.1:0-2560 GCA_964558025.1 uncultured Gammaproteobacteria bacterium
GTTTCGCCTATATTGCTGGGATACATGTAAAAAATGAAATTATTAATTATGGCGGTGCTTTTGCCATAAAAGTTAATGATGGTAGTACTATTAGTCTGGCCGGTTATTACTCACGCCTGACAACAGGTTTTGCATTTAATATGGTAACCCCGTATTTTTTAAGTGCTGGATATTACGAGAAAAATGAGTTAGCAACATTCTTTCTTACTCTACCAACACCTATTTCACCTTACATCGACCTTATTTATAATCATAGAACAGAAAAAACTCAGAATCTCGAAATAGGAGTAACAAAAGAATGGCCAGTAGATATACCGTTCCAGCCCAATCTTTTAATGGGCATTGGTTATCAATCAAAACCAAACCAGACTTGGAATGGCTATTTACTACTTTCGTTTCAACTCTGATATTTAATTGTAATTCAATTTTCAGTATATAGAGTTTCGGGGTATAATAATTATTATTTAAAAAATTAAGGAGAGAACAATGAAGAAAATTTTGATAATAATAAGAAACGTTCTTGCTTTTCTTTTTGTCTTTTGTTTTTTCTTAGTGTTATTTTTACTGATCGCTTTTAAAGTAGGGAATCTTACGATTGAGTATAAAAAATCAACTAAGGTCAATAAACCTTATGAGCAATCTAATCAAACAGAGAATACTCAATCTATTGCTGAAAAAACAAAAATTAAAAAATAGCAAAGAGAAAAACGGCAAAAAAAGAAAAATATATATAAAACCGGTTTTGAATCATAGACCGGTTTTTTATTTTTTTAAATGTGTGCCTCGAGAGAGAATCGAACTCTCATGGGTTTCCCCGCACGATTTTGAGTCGTGTGCGTCTGCCAGTTCCGCCATCGAGGCTTATAAGCTATGCTAGAAAATTCTAAAATGAAAATTGAAAATTGTCAAAGCGTACGATATAATGAAGTTTATGGCAGTAATTATTTCGATTGTTAATCAAAAAGGCGGAGTGGGGAAAACCACTACCGCTGTTAATTTGGCGGCCTATCTTGCCCATCACGGTCAGCATGTTTTGCTGGTTGATGTTGATCCCCAGGCTAATGCGACTTCAGGGCTCGGTATTGACCATAATCAACTTGAAGCCGGAATTTATGAAGCGTTGGTTGGTGTTAGAAATATTAGTACAGTGTTAAAACGAACAGCTCAAGAACGGTTGACAGTCGCCCCGGCGACCATGGGGCTGGCTGGCGCCGGTATAGAGCTTGTGACAGTTGAAAATCGTGAAGGGCGATTAGCCGCGATTTTAGAAACGATACGTGATGATTATGATTATATTATTATTGATGGTCCACCATCGCTTGGTCTTTTAACCATCAACAGCTTAGTGGCCGCTGACCAAATTCTAATCCCAGTACAGAGTGAATATTACGCGCTTGAAGGTTTAGGACAATTACTCCATACAATCAGTCTAGTGCAAAATAATCTTAAGCCCGAGCTTGGTATTATGGGTGCAATTATCACAATGTATGATCGACGTAACCGTTTGTCCTCCTCGGTTTTAAATGAGTTATATCAATATTTTCCTAATCGGATTTTTCGCTCCGTTATTCCGCGCTCGGTTAAACTAGCTGAATCACCGAGCTATGGTCGATCAATTCTGCATTATGATCCAACTTCAAAAGGTGGACGCGCCTATGAGAAACTGGCACGAGAAGTAATGGAGGTTACCAGACGATAGTCTAAGAAAAGATGATATACTTATATCAGAATTGAATACTGTAATAGTAAGATTGAAACTTTATAACCTTATAACTTTTTACTTTATAACTCATTTATGTCCAACGGTTTAGGTAGGGGACTTGGATCCCTTATCCCACAAAAAAATAATATTACCTCCTCTACGCCAGACCAAGTTGTAGTTGGAGATGGACAAGTAAATAAAGTTGACCCAAATTTGATCAAAGCTAACCCACGTCAACCTCGACAATCTTTTGCTGATGGCGAGCTTGATGAATTAGTACAATCAATTCGCGAACATGGTATTATCCAGCCGTTGATTGTCACCAAAACTAGTACCGGTTATGAATTGATTGCCGGTGAACGACGACTGCGTTCGGCTAAACAGTTGGGATTAAAAGAAGTGCCAGTTGTTATCCGGGCGGCGGATGAACAGGCTAAGCTTGAGTTAGCTTTGATTGAGAATATACAGCGAGCTGATTTAAATGCGGTTGAGCAGGCGCGAGCCTATAGGCAATTAGTGGAAGAATTTAGTTTGAGTCAGGAACAGCTTGCGAAAAAAATTGGCAAATCACGTTCAGCCATTGCTAATACATTGCGGATATTACAACTACCTGATTTGATTCAACAGGCATTGGCGACGGGCGAAATTAGTGAGGGACATGCCAAAATTCTCATGGGTCTTGATTCCGAGTCAAAGCAGTTTGAGTTATTTAACCGTGTTCGCAAGCGAAAATTAACCGTTGATGATACGATTCTTGAAGCACGCCGGATGGGTGGAACAAAACAAGCACGGGTTTTGATTAATCACACTGATAAAGACAAGGAGATGAAATTGCGACAATTCTTTGGTGCCAAATCG
>CAZLCH010000102.1:0-2525 GCA_964558025.1 uncultured Gammaproteobacteria bacterium
AGGTGGAACGTATGATACTGAAGCCGGGCTTTCTAAATTGGTAGCCGCTCCGGAACCGTTGTGGCTTTTGAATCCGCGTTGGCATTTTTGGGACGCTAACTGGTGGCCTCATTGGCCAACCAGCGCAAAAAAGTTAATGTGGTTTTATGAAAACAGTAATGGCCCAAGTGTTGATGGTGTTATTAGTCTAACGCCGACAGTGTTGGAAAGAATTTTAGGCGTGATTGGTCCAATCGATATGACCGCTCATTATGGTGTTATTATTGACGAGCATAATTTTTGGTCAGTAACGCAAACATTTTCTGAGCAAAAACCAGATGTGACCAAAGAGCCAAAAAAAATTATTGGCGATTTGATGAATACATTGATGACTGAAATGCCTAAACGTTTAAACCCAGAAAAAACCGTAGCATTGATTACGGTACTTGAACAAGCGTTGGAGGAGAAACAGATTCTTGTTTATGTGACTGATCCAGAGTTAGAAAAAATTGTTAATGAGTTTGGTTGGGGCGGATCGATAGCGCAAACTAAGGGCGATTATTTGATGGTCGTTAATAGTAATATTGGCGGACAAAAAACCGATAAAGTTATTAACGAAATTTTAACTCATGAAGTTCATATTTTGCCTGACGGTTCAATTATTGATACACTAACTATACGTCGTGAGCATACGGGCGGTAAAGGTGAAACATTTGTTGGTGTACGTAATGTTGATTGGTTACGGGTGTATGTGCCTGAGGGTAGTACTCTACTTTCAGCGGAAGGTTTTCGTTTTCCCGATTCGAATTTTTTTGAAACCCCTGATCCAAACGCAGAACATGACCCTGATATAGCCGCTGAGCAAGCCGCCAGCCGTGATTCAGAGAGTGGAACAAAAATATATACCGAAGAAGGTAAAACGGTTTTTGCCAATTGGTCAATGGTTGACCCGGGTCAAATTGAAACTATTACGTTTACCTATCGATTGCCTTTTCAGTTAAAGCCACCTGAACCAAAAATTGGTTGGCGCGGTTGGCTTGAACAGTGGCTTGATGGTATCGTACCATCCCGACAATACAGTTTGTTGGTACAAAAACAACCAGGCGCTCTGCGTTCAACTCTGCATTCGTTAGTTAACATCGAACCAGTTCCGGAGATTCGTTGGTTATATCCGTCAACGGTTCAAACTGAGCAGGGCTGGGAGATGAGTGGATCTTTAGATAAAGATTTTTTCGGCGCCATTTTATATAAATAATTATGTATGCCCAAACAAAATTCTAAAAATAATAGTACTGGACAAAATATTAAGAAAAAAGTAAAACCAGCTGATTTTTTTGCTATGGTTGATAACCCAACGGCCGAGGCAAAGCGTTTTAGCCGCTATGTTAAGGGTCCGAGCAAGCAAGAAATCGTTTCTGATAGTTTATCGGAATTATATGCTGATGATAATGGTGAGCGCGTTGATGTTAGTGAAGTTACCATCAAGCGTCGACGCAGTTGGTGGTTTCGCCTTGTTTTGCTAGTTGTCTATTTAGCCGTCGCGGCGGCGATTGGCGGTGGTGTTTGGTATTGGTTAACTCACCGCGCGGCCAAAGCCTCTCCGCTTGATGTTACGATTAAAGCTGATTCAGGCTTAATTGCTAATCAAGAATTTACCTATACAATCAGCTATCAAAATAAAGAAAATAAAACCTTAACCCAGATTGAGTTAACGGCGGTCTATCCAGACAATTTTATTAAAGTTGATAGCTCACCTCAACCCAGTGTCAATAATAATAAATGGCTCTTACCTGATATTAAGCCTTTTGGTAGCGGTAGTATTCAGATTAAAGGACGTTTAATTGGTCGGTCAGGACAGTCCAATATTTTGTTTGTTGACGTTACCTACCAACTTGAAGGTATTTCCAGTAGTTTCAAAAAGACTACCAGTTTTGACAGTATTTTAACTTCTTCCGGTATAGAGGTGATGACAACCGCTCCCGGAAGTCTTTTGGTTGGCGAAGAAAAAACTTTAGAAATTTCATGGTTACCGCAAGAAAAAAATTATCTTGATATGTTTACACTCCGTCTTGAGACCAGCAGTAATATTAATATCAAGGGTCCAAAAGATTTACCCGAGGGAATAACCGAAGATAGTAGCGTTTGGACGATTGACCCTCAGCAAACTACTAAAACGTTACCATTAACAATCAAGGCACTTAATAAAGGTGACAAACCAGAAGAAATTAAATTGTTGTTTGAGTATCAACCAAGTGACAGTGACAAAAATTTTGTGATTGAAGAAAAAGTTTTGGAAATTGAAATTGTTAAAAACAGTCTTAACTTGTCTTTAGCCGTTAATGGTCAAACCACCGATCAAGGTGTAGATTTTGATCAAGTGATTAGTTATTCGCTTTCCTATGAGAATAAAGGCGAAACTAGTATGAATAATGTTATCATCAGTGCCGTGCTGGAAGGTGATGCACTCGATTGGCGAAAATTGGAAGATGAAAATAATGGCAAAGTCATCGGCTCATCAATTATCTGGACCAGTGCGGAAGTTCCCG
>CAZLCH010000103.1:0-2481 GCA_964558025.1 uncultured Gammaproteobacteria bacterium
ACCAGGTAATAGCCGCACAAGAAATACCAACTGTGCAATCCTGGGCACGGTCAATAATCTGGTAAACAAGTAACAGTTGGTAAATACCAATACCAAGGCTGATGATTGATAATGGCAAACCGTAACGCCAAACGCCTAAATCTTTAGTGGCGATCCCAATCGCTAATAATGGCACCAACGGATAAAGAACAATCCTTTGGTACCAACATAAGACGCAAGGAATAAAATGCCTAACTTCACTAAAATAAAGACTACCCAGAAGCCCAACTACGGCGATTACCAAACAAGTGGGCAGGGCGTAATGTCGAATATATTGCTGTATCATACTACTCATAGTATAAATCATCCGGCAGTATTGAACAAATGATTGAGCAAACGATAATTACCCTATATACTATATATATGAAAGAAAGATCATCACGACATTGGCGCTATAGAAACCTTCTTTGGTTTATTATGAGCCTACCACTGGCCTATGCCTTATCAACAATACCAATCCTCGAGACTGTCTTGCGACAAATTGGCGAATGGGGTTATTTTGGTGCTTTTATTATTGGTATATTATCAGTCATGACCTTTACCACGATACCAGCCTTAACAATCTTATATGAATTTTCGCTTTTCCTCACCCCCCTCGAATTAGCCATCTTTGCGGGTTTAGGGTCAGTGGTGGGTGATTTTATTATCTTTAGTTTTTTTAAACATAAAGTTTTTGCCCATTTTGAACCAATCACGGAACGATTAACTAAATCACCGGTAAGCCATATTCTCCACAGCCGTTATTTTTTTTGGTTGACACCGGTTGTCGGAGCGATTATTATTGCCTCACCTTTACCAGACGAACTTGGTATTCCCCTCTTATCAATCAGCAAACTCAAACAATGGCATTTTATCATCTTAACTTTTATTCTCAACTCAGTTGGCATTTGGGCGCTTCTCACCGGTACTCATTTCCTCTTCAATCGCTAATCACTTGTCCATGTCTTTCTTAGAAAAG
Organism: uncultured Gammaproteobacteria bacterium; assembly: GCA_964558025.1. Taxonomy (GTDB): domain Bacteria; phylum Patescibacteriota; class Patescibacteriia; order Patescibacteriales; family Patescibacteriaceae; genus Patescibacterium. The sequence goes on from CAZLCH010000103.1 coordinate 998, forward strand.
CTCCCACGACCTTTTTTTGTTTTGGCGCCGATGGCTAATGTCACTGACGCTGCCTTTCGCCGTATTATTGCTGAAAACGGCAAACCTGATCTAATGTATACGGAATTTGTGTCAGCTAATGGTCTAATGTCACCCGGACAAAATATTTTACTTAAAGATTTACTCTATTCGGAAATTGAGCGACCGATCATTGCCCAGTTGTTTACCGCTGAGCCAGAAAAATTATTTCAAGCGGCCCAGTTAATTGAAAAACTTGGTTTTGATGGACTTGATATTAATATGGGTTGTCCTGATAAAAATGTCATGAAACAAGGCGCTGGAGCGGCACTGATAAAAAATCCCGGTTTAGCCCGCGAACTTATTAAAGCCGCTAAAGCCGGCGCACCTTCCCTGCCAATTTTAGTCAAAACCAGAATCGGAGATACGAAAAATACCTTGGCGACATGGCTACCTGAGTTACTGGCTGAACAACCATCAGTTATTACGATTCATGCGCGTACACGTAAAGAGCTTTCCAACGTACCGGCGCAATGGAAGACCGTTAAAGAGGGGGTTGAGATTGCGCGCGGATCAGGGGTTTTAATTGTTGGCAACGGCGATGTCGCTGATATCGCTGATGGTCGAGAAAAGGCAGAGGTGACAGGTTGCGATGGTATCATGATTGGACGCGGTATCTTTGGCAATCCATGGCTCTTTAAAACTCATGATCAAACTATTACCGTCCCCGAGCGGCTGGCGATGATGATCAAACATACCAAACTCTTTCTTGAGTTATTGGGTGATATAAAGTCATTTCATATTATGCGCAAACATTATAAAGCTTATGCTCATGGTTTTGACGGCGCTAAGGAATTAAGAGTAAAATTAATGAAAACAGAAAATCTCACAGAAGTCGAAGCCATTGTAGCTGATTTTCTTAAACGACATTAATTAACTTTAAAACCTCCTAACTCTTGATAGTATGACTATTTTTGAAAAAATTATTGCTCGAGAAATTCCCGCGGCGATTGTGTGGGAAGATGATGCCCATATTGCCTTTCTTGATATTAAACCCATCAATCCAGGCCATCTTTTAGTCGTGCCAAAAAAAGCCGTAACTGATTTTATGGCTATGAATGACAAAGCTTATACTGACTTATTATTAGTTGTAAAACGCTTAGCCACATCAGTACAAACAGCTACACAAGCAACACGAATCGGCCTCCAGGTTGAAGGTTTTGAAGTTGATCATGTCCATATTCATATTATTCCCCTGCATCATCCGCATGAATTAGATCCAAGTCGAGCTACTTCTACTACCTCTGAAGAGTTAAACGCGATGGCAGAAAAGATTAAACAATGTATAGCTTAATAAACCTCATCAATCACTCCCCCACCAATCAACTCATCTTTAAGATAAAATACCGCGGCTTGTCCTGGTGTAATCGCCCGTTGCGGTTTAGTAAAGATTAATTTGTATTTTCTGTTAGAGATTCGCTCTAAAC
>CAZLCH010000104.1:0-2475 GCA_964558025.1 uncultured Gammaproteobacteria bacterium
GCGTGGTCGCGGCCCCGAGCAAGATCTCCCGGGCGCCTGGTGATCGGGTGAAGATTGAAATGAGCCCCTATGATTTAACCAAAGGTCGGATAACCTATCGTCTGTGATTTTATGAAAGTACGAGCTTCAGTGAAAAAAATTTGCAAGGACTGTAAAACCATTCGTCGTAACGGACGAGTGATGGTTATTTGTAAGGTTCCGAAGCATAAACAACGACAAGGCTAAACCTATTTAAAGGTTTGTAAAGTCATAAGGTTTATACAGTAGCGTATCGATGAACATTATAACTTTACAAACTTTCTAACTTTTTATCTTATAACGTATCCTATGGCTGTTCGTATCGCCGGCATTACTATTCCAAATGAAAAACGGGTTGAAATCGCTTTAACCTATATTTATGGTATTGGCCGACCAACCGCGAATAAGATTTTACAATCAGCTAAAGTCAGTGGTGACACGCGCGTTAAAGATTTAAGTGATGATGAAGCAAATCGTTTACGCATTTTGATTGAAAAGGATATGAAAGTTGAAGGTGATTTACGTCGTGATGTCAGCGCCAATATTAAGCGCTTGCGTGATATTAATGCCTACCGCGGTAGTCGTCATGCGAAACATTTACCAGTTCGTGGTCAACGTACCAAGACGAATAACCGTACCGTGCGTGGTAATGTTCGTCGCACCGCGACATCTGGTAAAAAGCCAGCCGCACAAAAAACTTAATTGTTAATAATTCTATGTCAGAAGAACAAACAACCACTGAAGAAACATTAGAACCAGGAATTTCTGCTGAAGAGATGATGGATGATGCTGTTGTACCGACAACAGAGACTAAAGCCGAAGGTGAAGTGCTTGAAGAACTGCCAGATGAAATTAAGAAGAAATTAGAAAAGCAAAAAGCTAACCGTCAAACCATCAAGGGTAAGCGCAAGAAAAAAGGCGTTGAAAAGCGTGTTACTTCCGGCAAAGCTTTTATTAATTCGACTTATAACAACACAATTATTACTTTAACCGATAATACTGGTAATGTTTTGTCATGGGCTAACGCCGGTTTAGCTGGTTTTAAAGGACCAAAGAAATCAACTCCGTACGCCGCTCAGATTATTACCCGTATCGCAGTGGAAAAAGCTAAAGAATATGGCCTCAATGAAGTAAAGGTATTTGTGAAGGGCGTTGGCACTGGCCGTGAATCAGCCGTTCGAGCCTTAAATGCGAACGGTTTAAATATTACCTATATCAAAGATATTACCCCCTTGCCACATAACGGTTGCCGTAGTCGTAAACCGCGTCGCGTTTAATTTTTTAATTGTACTATTATGCCAGGAGTCAACATGCAAACTAAGCGTCCAGCCAAACAGAGTACCTATGGTATTCAGCTACGCGAAAAGCAGAAAGCCAAAAAAATGTATGGCTTGCGTGAAAAACAGTTTTTCTTGACGTTTTTGCGCGCCAAGAAAAAAGGTGATGCGGGTGAAAATTTACTGCGTTTACTCGAAATGCGTCTTGATAATGTTATCTATCGTTGTGGCTTAGCCATTACCCGCGCTCAAGCTAGACAAATGGTTAATCACGCACAATTTGAAGTTAATGGACAAAAAATTGATATTCCTTCATACCAGGTACACACTGATGATATTATTAAAGTACGTAAAGCCAAGAAGGATAAAAAACAGTTTGTTAATTTAGCTGATAAGTTAAAAAAACATGTGACGCCAAGCTGGTTGAATTTTGATGTCAGCGAAGCCACGGCTAAAATCTTGCATGAACCAAAAAAGGAAGATCTTGACCAGTCGATTAACAGCCAATTAATTGTTGAATTTTACTCACGTTAATTATAATGCCCGTTTGGGCAAAACTTTTCATAATCGTATGAACAACATCGCTTTGCCAAAGAAATTATCATTCTTACCTGGTGAAGGTAAGAATCAAGCTCGTGCCGTGGTTGAACCATTAGCGCCTGGTTATGGTACAACGCTTGGTAATGCTTTACGTCGTGTTTTACTGGCATCATTGCCAGGTGTCGCCGTGGTCGGCGCAAAGATTGAAGGCGCCACGCACGAATTTATGGCTTTACCAAACGTTAAAGAAGATGTATTGGAAATTTTATTAAATTTAAAACAACTTCGTTTGCGCCTTGATGAAGGTGTTGATGAAGCTCGTTTGGAGCTCCACGCCTTTGGTGAAAAGATTGTCACCGCCGCCGACATCACCAAACAAGCCGGCGTTGAAATTGTTAGTACCGAAGTTGTGATTGCTCATTTAACTGATATGGGTGGTAAGCTTGATATGGAAATTTTTGTCCGTCGTGGCGTTGGTTATGAAACGATTGAAAACCGCGAAGAAAAGAAGAAAGAACTTGGCTACATTGATGTTGACTCAATTTATTCCCCAGTTTTAACCGTTGGACTTGATATTGAAAATGTCCGTGTTGGTAAAATGGTTAACTGGGAAAAATTAGTTTTAAATATTGAAACCGAT
>CAZLCH010000105.1:0-2473 GCA_964558025.1 uncultured Gammaproteobacteria bacterium
CTACTTTAGTGAGAGCTGCTCTCGATGATATTACCGAAGAAATTTTTTACCAAAGAACAATTTATGAAATGGCAACACCAATCTCAGGAGAATTTTTTGTAGATGCCGTGGATGGATCAGAATTTATAAAAAAAGCTCATGACATTTTCGATCCCTATCATCATAGTACGAAGAATCTGCAGAGACAGGAAATTAAGTTTTTAGCAAAGAAAGCATTAAACGAACCAACCCCAAGAAAAAAAGTAGAGGTTTACTCTCTAGGAGAAGATATGGGTATTTCGTCAGTTTTTAACTGTTATCTAATTCCAGAAGTTGATCCAACTCGGTTAACAGAAAATCAAATTATCTTTCAATATGAATTTGTTCACAAGAGAGAAGAGATTATTAATCATACTGTTCTTGATAAATTTTGTTTGACAGAAAATCAGATTGTAAATTTTTCCCGAAAATATTCTGGTAAACTAAAAAAACGGAAACATGACTGGATGTGGTTCTTGAATAAAAACGTTAAATATAACAGTTATAGGTTATATATTATTGAAATTAATTCAATCTCAGATTTAAGATGCACCCCATGCGCTCTTGATGGAGGTGGAAAGAGGGGATGTGGAACATGGGATTATGGGAGAGATGTGTTAATAACATCAGAACCCTTATATAAACTCACCCAATAAAAAAATTCAAAAAAGTCCTCAATGTATAAAGAGATTGAGGACTTTTTATTTACGAATACTATAGTTTTACTTCACCTTCATCAACACTTGATTTTTAACATCAAGATTAATTGAAACCTTGTCACCTTGTTTGATTTTGCCGGCGACAATTTCCGACGCCAACTCATTTAAGATGAGAGTCTGTATCGCGCGTTTAAGGGGACGAGCGCCAAAGGTTTTATCAAAACTTTTTTCAGCCAAGAGTTGCTTGACTTCTTTACTGATTTTCAAGCGGATATCTTTCATACGTAAGCGCTCTTCAACTTTAGCTAGTTCAAGTTCAATAATTTTTACGAGATCTTCTTTACCAAGATTTTTAAAGATAACAATTTCATCAATACGATTTAAGAATTCAAGCTTAAAGTACTGGCGTAAAATTTTGTCGATTTTTTCTTTCATTTCTTCTTGTTGTATTTGTTTGACGGCTGATTCATCTGATCCATCTGAGAAACCGATCGAATATTCACGAATAACTTCATTACCGAGGTTTGAAGTCATAATCACAATAGTATTCTTAAAGTTGACCGTACGACCCTTGGCATCAGTTAAACGACCATCATCAAGGATCTGTAGAAGAATATTAAAGACTTCCGGATGGGCTTTTTCAATTTCATCAAAGAGAATGACGCTATAAGGTTTGCGGCGCACTCGATCAGTCAGTTGACCACCTTCTTCATACCCAACATAACCGGGTGGTGAGCCGATCATTTTTGAGACACTGTGTTTTTCCATATACTCACTCATATCAAGACGGATCAAAGCGTTTTCATCGTTAAACATAAAACTAGCTAAACTCTTGGCGAGTTCAGTTTTTCCAACCCCGGTCGGACCAACAAACAAGAATGAACCCATTGGTTTTTTTTCTTCACTAATACCAACGCGTGAGCGGCGGATAGCGTTGGCGACCGCCGCAATAGCATCACTCTGGCCAACGACTCGAGTTGATAGTTCTTCTTCAGCCCGGGCCAATTTTTTAACTTCTGATTCAAGCATTTTGACAAGCGGAATACCAGTCCAACGCGCCACAACTCGCGCAATGTCTTCGGTGTCGATTTCTTCTTTAAGAATTTTTTGCCCTGAGGCTTCAAGGCGAACTAGCTCACTTTCCTCTTTTTTGATTTTTTTCTCTAAATCAGGAATATCAGAATAACGAATCTGGGCCACTTTGGTTAAATCATCGCCGCGGCGTTGAATATTATCAGCTTCAGCTTTAAGATCATCAATCTGTTTTTTGTAGCCGCGGATGGTACCAATAATATTTTTTTCATTTTGCCAACGACTTTCAATCTGTCGAGCTTTTTCCTGGTAATCAGATAATTCTTTAGTAATTTCTTTAAGTTTCGTCTCGGATCGTTTTTGTTGGCTTAAACCGGCCTTAGTGATTTCCAATCGACGAATTTCTTTTTTTAAGATATCTAGTTCCTCGGGTGAAGAGTCAATTTCCATACGCAGTGAAGAAGTGGCTTCATCCATTAGATCAATCGCTTTATCTGGCAAAAAACGATCACTAATATAGCGTGAAGATAACTTTACCGCCGCAACCACTGCTTCGTCAGTAATCCGAACACCATGATGAAGTTCATATTTATCTTTAATACCGCGTAGAATGGCGATGGCATCTTCCTCACTTGGTTCACTCACATAGACCGGTTGAAAACGACGTTCAAGCGCCGTGTCTTTTTCAATATATTTTTGGTATTCCTTAACCGTAGTAGCGCCAATCGCTCGCATTGAGCCGCGGGCTAAAGCCGGTTTTAACA
>CAZLCH010000106.1:0-2455 GCA_964558025.1 uncultured Gammaproteobacteria bacterium
GCGTCACTTAACCAGCTCAACATTTTATCAGCAGCGGAGTTAGCTTTGGTCACAGCATGGGGTTTCCCTAACTGCTCATTAATGTATTCTTCTGATTCTTTTTTCCAGGCTGTACCCGTCGGCACAATAATAAGTTGGTACCAGAGTTGTTCACCTTTGCGTAAACTACTCATTAAATCCATCAGACTTGCCATTGGGTCACGAAACTTAGTTTTTGGATCACCAAAATCATGTTCAAACTGACTATAGGTCCTAATCGGTAAAGCTGCCTTGTCGGTTTGAACTAACTCTGATCCCCAAATATCATAATCTTCATCAGGGTATTTATTTGGCGCGACTTTAGTATAATCTTCAACTTCGTAAATTTCTGCATCAGGGTATTGTGAATATACCGCTGACTCAACCAATGTTTTAAAATGAGCCGGGGTGTGAATTAAAAATTGAATATAACCGCCAATCGAAACAATTTCAAGACTAAACGGCAGTTGGAATTTTCCATCCCACCATTTTTCAATTAAGGTAAGACTGTTATGGGCGCCACCGAAATAAGTTATGAGATTCTCAACCGCTAAGAGCGATTGCTCATTATTACGCGGAACATCAATTGCCAGTAAGAGAAATTTCTGGTGGTGTTCCCAGGCCTCACGACGCTCAATTAACCAAAACTGAATCAGACCCCAAAACGTCACCACGGCGATCGGTAACCAGCCAAAGTACCAAAACATAACCCGCCACAAAGCGGTACCAAGCGGTAAATCTACCAGTGCCAAGATACCACTGAAATCAAGGTTAATAGTCATAGATTTTGTTTTTATTTTAACACGTTTTGCCGATTAGTGGCAAAAAAATAGCCATTTCTGACCTCTATACCAGCACACAAATTTGTGTCGCTGAATTATAGGTCAAAAACGACTATTATACTTATGATACTAAAGTGTATTTTCCACCCGCAATGCGCTGAAAACGCTTCTTGTTCATCAAAGCTAAATCAATGGTAGTTTTTTTAACTAAACGCTGTTTCATAACCTGATCCGCAATGGTTTGTTTAGTCATTGGTTCACTTGCTGTCTTCAATATATTTTCAATAATGTCAGCGACGGTACCTTTGGTATAGCCCCAAGATTGTAGCGCATATAAACCACGACCAACCAAAACATACTTATCATCTAAAATTAATTCATTATGAACAGTGGCCGTATTAACTGATTTACCATCAAAACCGGTTTCATTAATTTTTTTGGCAATATCCTGGTAGTGCATGGGTTTGCCATTATTTTGTAATACCAAGAAAATCTTATCATTGATTGTTTTTGGTTTAACGTCACGCCACTCACGATGACCCCAACGGCCAAACTTATTTTGTTCAACATCAGTTAAAGCCTGTAGTAAGGCGTACAGTGGTTTGGTTTCATTAGCCGCAGAAACATCTTCACCAGGCAAAAATCGATCTAGCGCCTTGGTTAAATCAAGTGATTCATCATTATGAGATTGTAGTTTCTGCTCATGCTTTTTATACGCTGATAAACCAGAGACAGTTTCTAACAGCTCACCAGTAGCATACAGTCGCTTAGCTTCTTTAATATGATTCAATAATCCTTCGGCAATCTCTTCCAGATGATCAAAATCCTGAGAGTGCAAACTCAGTAATGAATTAAAATAAGGAGAGTTATGAATTTCACGAAAATCACCATTTAAAATCTTACCTAAAATAAAATCAAAATGATTGCGATAGATTTCGTTAGTTGAAGAAGAAGTATTGGCTGAATCAACTAATAAAGAAATTAAAATATCAAATAAATATTTCTTGTCCATCGTACCACCATGATCTTCCAGAAGCTGGCTCACTAAGGTACGTAAGTCACTCACAATCTCAGAAATTTTTTCCAACTTTTTGATTTTATTGATACTACCAGTTTCAATCTGGCGGATACGTTCACGAGTTAAATTATGTTTCTGGCCAATTTCTTCCAATGTCGCTTTCTCTGGTTGTAGTAAACCAAAACGACGTTTTAAAATATCTTGTTCACGTTCATTAAGATTAGCAAACAAAGCCGTAATAATTTCCATAATATCAAGACGGCCGATTTTGTCGGTTTGAGCTTGGTTTAAGATTGTATCAAGGATTGATTGGCTAGACATAAAAAGATAAAGCTAACATAACCACCTTTTAGCTTATATTTAAGATAATATTAAATATAGCATAAAAGCTATAAATAGTCAATATCTATTACTTATATGGGTAAAACCTTTATTTTTGGCTTAGATTAAACTAATTTTTACTTCTATTATTACTTAATCGCTCGAGCAACAATCTTAACTACCCGCTTATCAAACATGTCAGGAATAATACAGTCCCTAGTCGGTTTCTTAATTAAACCAGCCAAATGAGTCGCGGCTTTAATCAACATTGTATCAGTAATGGTTTTAATATGATGATTAAGCGCACCACGAAAAA
>CAZLCH010000107.1:0-2442 GCA_964558025.1 uncultured Gammaproteobacteria bacterium
CGCTCAGCTATTTTTCAATTTCTAGCGATTGTAGTGTTGGTTATGTTTGATATCACGATTATTCCGGCTTTATCTCTACATCTACAATATCTTCATATATTTCCTTTGGCACTTATTTTTGTTTTTCTCTTGAGCAATGTTCGTGTCGCTTCAATCTGGGTATTAATCGGCGGATTATTACTGGAAGTTTTTAGTTTTGGCCTGTATGGTTTTCATCTTCTTGGCTTATTGATTTCTTTATCGTTTATTGTTTTATTATTTGAAAGAGTCATGACAAATCGATCTGTCTACTCAATTAGTACGATTGCTATTATCGTAAGTTTAATTTATAACAGTTCTTTATTATTACAAGTACATGCTACTAATGGTCAGAAAATAGATTGGCAAGTTTTTTTCTCCGGGCAGTTGTTTGTCGCTTTATATAGTATACTCATTTCACTCCTAGCCTTTTACCTTATTAACATTGTCACCAGAAGGTTACGACCGGTTTTTTTGGCTAAAAAAGATTATCGTTTATGATGATAAAAAGATCTAAAAAAAATCAATTACGCGATAATCCTTTTGTTTTACAGACAGGTAAACTTAAATACGGCGATTTTGCTGGCCGTTTTCGTCGCGATTGGGTTGAAGAAGCTTTTACACCAACTGGTCGAGGAGAGGAAAGTATTAATCAAAAAGTTGATAATCGCTTTATATACCTTGGCCGTTGGCTCATGATTATTATTGTTCTAGGTATCTTGAGTCGGTTATTTTGGCTCCAAGTCGCCTATGGTCAGCACTACCGAGAAATGGCTAATAGTAACCGACTGCGACTCGAACATCTTGATGCCAGCCGCGGGACAATCTATGATCGTTATGGACGACCATTGGTACATAATATTGCTAATTTTCTTTTATATTGTGTACCAGCAGATTTACCAAAAAACGAAGGTGAGCGTTTTGCTCTCCTAGATAAATTAGCCAACGAAACTAAAGCTTTTTCCGCCACCGAAGTTAATGAAGAAATTAAAGCTATTAGTCCAGCATCGCTTGAATATTATCAACCCTTATTTTTAGCTGATAACCTAGAGTATGAACGAGCCTTATCTATTTATTTACAGTCTTTTTCACTCCCAGGCATTGTTCTTTCTAATAGTAATCGTCGCCAGTATGACTTACCTTCGCTATCATTTTCTCATGTTCTTGGTTATATTGGAAAGATTAATGAAGAAGAGTTAGGGAAGAATAAATCCTCATATAGCCCAATTGATTATATTGGCAAAACCGGCCTCGAACATACCTGGGAAAAAGATTTACGTGGTAAACCAGGGGTTAAACAAATTGAAGTGACTGCGCTTGGCAAAGAGAAAAATATTGTCAGTGAAGTCGCACCAGAGGCAGGTAATGACTTAGTATTGTCAATTGATTCAGCCGCCCAACAAAAACTTGAAGAAATTACTGCCGCACAGTTAAAAAGATTGAATCGACCACGCGGAGCAGCAATTGTTTTAAATCCGGATAATGGCGAAATTATTGCCCTAGTGAGCCTGCCGACGTTTGACAATAATATTTTTGCTCGGGGTATTAATAAAGATGAATACGCACAATTAGAAACCTCTTCCGATCAACCACTCTTTAATCGAGCCGTGAGTGGTGAGTACCCATCTGGTTCAACGATTAAACCAATTATTGCCGGTGCGGCCCTGCAAGAAAAAATTATTACCAGTGATACTTCTTTTCTCAGTACCGGTGGTTTACGAGTTGGACAATGGGTGTTTCCCGATTGGAAAGCGGGCGGTCATGGTGTCACCAGTGTCCGTAAGGCAATTGCTGAATCAGTTAATACTTTTTTTTATTACATCGGCGGTGGTTATAATGATTTTCAAGGTCTTGGCATTGACCGGATTGTAATATACTTAAAAAAATTTTTAATCGGACAAACTCTTGGGATTGATGTACCAAACGAAGCCACCGGCTTTGTACCGACCAAGGAATGGAAAGAAAACGTCAAAAAAGAACGGTGGTATATTGGTGATACCTACCACGTCGCGATTGGTCAAGGAGATTTAATTGTTACCCCGTTGCAGGTAGCGGCGTATACTATGTATTTTGCTAATGGGCATACGATTTATCGACCCCATATTGTTAGCCAAGTTAAAACGCCTGATGGTAACCTTGTTCGTACGATTGTGCCACAAGTTATTGCCAAAGACATACTCTCAGAAGTTTCAACGCGGATTGTGCGCGAAGGTATGCACGAAACAACTGTTTCTGGCAGTGCGCGTAGTTTATCAGCCCTGCCAGTTAGTTCCGCCGGCAAAACCGGTACGGCACAGTGGTCTTCAAAAAAAGATCCCCATGCCTGGTTTACTGGTTTTGCACCGTATGAAAAACCGGAAATTGTTATTACGGTGCTGGTTGAAGAGGGTAAAGAGGGAAGTGTGGCCGCCACGCCAATCGCCC
>CAZLCH010000108.1:0-2398 GCA_964558025.1 uncultured Gammaproteobacteria bacterium
TAATATTTGGGCTGGCCGTAGCCCCGTTTTCAAAATGAAGTGTCGGTATATTTTCAGGGTCAGTATCATCGACTTTTTTTTGTTCTTGACCAAGAACTTTATCAACATTCATTGATGCACCGCCTACAGTCAACAAAGCAAGCATGGCTAATTTTCTACCATAACTACTTTTTATTTTTTCAGGTGTAGCTACTTTGTTTTCTACGTCTCCTTCGTTGGGTTGATTAAAAAAATTTTTGATTTCTTTGAACATAGATAAAATATTTAAGCCAACGCTTTCATAACAACATAATCTAAATTAGGAATTTGTTGACGGATAAAATGTTTAAACTTTTCTTCATCGCCTTCTTCAAGAATCTGTTCAAATTCTGGTAATTTGTCATCCGGCAGATTCCGTAATAAGCTATCATTGATTTTATCAATGATTTCATCGGTAAAGGCGGCTTGATCACTTAGATTGACATCCAATCCTTTGCGATGCATAAGCTGAACAATGAATTGATCAAAGGCTTTAGGGTCAATCATATAAAGTTTTAGTCTAAAGCAATAGCTGATTGTATATGAATATTAAATATTTGTCAAGATTAAGTGTAACTTACTAACTTAATCCTCGGTCTGAATAATACTACCATTAGCGACACACTTATGGCGGTAGCAGACTTGAGAGCCAGTACACGTACCGCAACTATGTCCGCAACCATCGGTACCACATTGTCGGCCAGTACACGTCGCACAGGCATTAACCTGACATAAGGTTGAACCAATACCTCGACCCAAAACAAAACCTGATTCATTAATAGCACAAAGTTTAAAGGTATTTTCGTTTGAGTCATACTGGTAATAATAGGCATAGCTATATTTTGGAGGGTTGGTCGGTAGAGCTAATGGATCAGGCATAGCAGAATATTTCTTCTGACTTTCATCCCAACAGGTAATTGGATCATACGGATTGGTTCTACCTACACTTACACAATCAGTTAATTTATTAATTGGATCTTCGGGCAATGCTCCACCTAAAGCTGGTCTAAACGTCTGTCGCCAACTTGGCCAAGTTGAAATGGTTCGATTCTTTAAATATGTACCTTGCGATAATTTAGGATAGTTGCCCTGTGCGGCATTATACTCTTCTAGATCATCTTTCATCATCCGTAAATCAGATAAGCGTTTAACGTCACGGATGATCGATGATTTGATATTGCGACAATACTCACCTGACGGACAGTCACTATCAAGCAAGCAAGATTTAGTGTTTGTTTGACTACAAACACCAGTTGGCTGACAAACCGTACCAAGGCGACCAGTACATTCAGCATCAACTTTACATAACTGGTTAAGATTGTCACTACAATTTTTAATATCGCTATTAAACTTCCAGTATTGTAATAATTGTCCAAAAATATCAGTGGTGGCTGTTTCCGGCTCTTGATTATACGAAATGATGTAAATATTTGTATATAATTCTGGAGTACTAGACGGTATACATGTCCCTCCGCCACCACTACCAATACCAGCGGCTAAGGTTGTTTTAATAACCTTTAAAAAAGATACGGTTGGATCAATAATAATACGACCACAATCAGCACTCGAGGTACAAACAACGCCAGATAATGAACAACGTTTAACAGTCGCAATTTTTGCCGCATTAACATACACTGTTCGTCCGTCGCGGACGGCCTCATAACCATCAACCGTTGTTGTCTGAGGCGAACCTTTAATTTTAATGTTGGCGTTATACCATTCAAGCGGCGCTAAATGTTTCGGATTAGGACTAACGCGCAAACCAATTGCATCACGACTAATAATCTGATTACCACCCTGCGCACGCGCCTTAGTGACAAAAAACAGACTGCCTAACAGACACGTTAACAGAAACAAAGAAATAATAAGATTTCTTTTCATAGTACTTATAGTATACTAAAAAACCACTAAATTGTTAAATAATTAATGCTGACAGTAACTGCACCAATGAGTCCCCCTCCCTGCCACTCGAGTTTTGTGGAGCGGCCGTCCACATACCATACAAACCTTTTTATCGCGACCATAGACTTGCAAAAAATTCATAAAATTACCACGTAAACCATTAGGGTCAAGAAAGTCACTAAAAGTTGTGCCTCGTTGTTTAATAGCTTGCTGTAAAATTATGGGAATCGCTCGGTAGAGAGCGGCTATTTCTTTAGAAGTTAAACTAGCGGCACTTCGATCAGGTCGTACACGCGCTTTAAAAAGCACTTCATCAACATAAATATTACCAAGTCCGACCAATCGTTTTTGATCGAGTAAAATGGCTTTAATCGGCGTTCGACGACCAGTTATCATTGTTTTGAAAAAGGGTAAAGTAAAATCTTTGCTGAGAGGTTCAAGGCCAATCCTAGCATCAAGTTCTTTGAAATCCTTGACC
>CAZLCH010000109.1:0-2380 GCA_964558025.1 uncultured Gammaproteobacteria bacterium
TTGCGTCCCACCGCATCAATTTCATCAATAAAAATAATACACGGTGCGCTCTTTTTAGCTTTACGGAATAAGTCACGAACGCGTGAAGCACCCACACCAACAAACATTTCCACAAACTCCGATCCGGAAATACTGAAAAACGGTACATTAGCTTCACCGGCTACTGCCCGTGCCAATAACGTTTTACCAGTACCTGGACTACCAAGCAATAGTACACCGCGAGGAATTTTGGCGCCTAGAGCAGTAAATTTTTCCGGTTCACGTAAAAACTCAACAATTTCTTGCAACTCTTCTTTAGCTTCTTTAACGCCAGCAACATCTTTGAAAGTAATTTTATCTCGTGGCGTCTGCAAAGCTTCGCGCGCCTGTGATTGTCCAAAGCTTAACGCGCGATTGTTCGCTCCCTGAACCGAGCGCATCATAAAATAAATAAATAATCCAAGTAACAAAATCGGTACAAGAAATGGTAATAAGGTTGTTACCCAAAAACTAGTGCCTGTGCTTGATTTAACACTAATGGGTAGAGCGGCAATTTTTTCACTTGGTACTCCAAGGTTGGTTAATAACTCAGACAACGGCTGACCGGTTTCTTTAGTGCTGGTCTGGGTACTGCCGTCTTTAAGAGAAATATGGAGTGTATCACCATTAATTTCAATTTTAGCCACACTATCATTTTTTATTTCAGTCACTAAACGATCAAAACCGACCGTTTCTCCCGGCTTACTGCCTTCGTTCCAAAATGATAATAGTGTCCCTAACAGCAAAAAGGTCAATACTAAAATACCAATATTTTTAAATATATTTTTCATAGATAATATAAATTGTGCTCTACCCTCAAAAAATTAACCTAGGTGCTTACGAATACTATGAATTTTATGCGCGACGTAAAAAAGGCAATAGGAAAAAAGTAGTATAAATAAACCAACGAGCAAACGGAGTAAAATCGGTGTCCAGACAATCAAAACCGCTAAAATTAAAAGGACAATACCGATAATAATAAAGTTCCAACGTAAGGCATCAAGTTTGCCTTTGATCACACTCATAATAGTACTCATATAAATAAGATTAGATTATTGTATAGAGTAAATATAGCACATGTTAAAGAAAAAAACACTTAAAGGTTTATTGTTTTGTATCTAAAAAAATAGATATCAACTCAATAAACACTACATTTCAGCACTCTCTTTGGTCTCTTTGATTTTTTTAGCAACGGCTTTTTCCACCGTAGCCCTTTTGGTTTTAACCTTTTTTTTATCTGTTTCTTTACTTTCTTCTTCAATTACAGCATCTTCGTTATTCTCTACCTCTGTCTTTTTGGTTTTGTCTGCGCTCGTCTGAGTCTCATCTTTGCTATCAGTACTTGTTTTCGCTGGCTTAGCTTTACGATCTTTGGCTTTACCTGGAATAGCCAGACCAAGACGATGCTCATTGACATCAAGAGAAATAATTTCAAATTCAAGCTTACTACCAACGCTAAAAACTTCATCAATCTTTTGACCTTGGGCTAGGCCAAGTTGAGAGACGTGTGCTAAACCGTGAATTTCAGCATCTAATTCAACAAACAAACCAAACGGATTAATCTTTAAAATTGTACCACTGACTTTCTGCCCTACTGCGTAACGCTTGGCTACTTCAACCCATGGATCAGCCATTAACTTTTTCGCCGATAAGAAAATCTTGGCACCCTCAATATTAATAATTTGCGCTTTAATATCATCACCGACTTTATACAACTCAGATGGATCCTCAATTCTCTGCCAGGCTAGTTCGCTAATATGAATCAAGCCTTCAAGATTACCACCAAAGCCAACAAAAACACCGAAGCTGGTCACGGCAATGACTTTACCCTCAACCGCATCACCAACCTTATACTGGGAGATAAAATCTTTTTGCTTTTCTTGCCAAGCATCTTTTTCACTCACCACTAATTTTTCTTCTTTGCGATCAAGTGTAATAATTTTTACTTCAGTTTCCTGGCCGACCAATGATTTTAATTTTTCTAAAATTTTAGTTTTGTCACCGCCGGAAACACGAGGATAATTCTCTGGTGATAATTGCGACACCGGTAAAAAGGCCGGGATCTGCGCGTGCATCACCAAGAGTCCGCCACGGTTAGCCGCGCTGATCTTAACTTTAATCGGTTGTTTCTTTTCGTAAGCTTCCATAATCGCTTGCCAAGTTTTTTCTTGACCGGCATGGCGGAAGGATAATTCCATTTCACCGTTTTCATTTTCCGCGTCAATAACGGTCGCTTCAATCTCATCACCTGGTTTTAAACGTGAATATTCGCCGGCTTCAAAATATAACTCTCGACCACGCACTACGCCGGTCATAATACCACCAATATCCAAACGAACTTCAGCCTTTGAAGCCGATAAAA
>CAZLCH010000110.1:0-2253 GCA_964558025.1 uncultured Gammaproteobacteria bacterium
TGTCCACCGACCAAACTGACACCGATGTCTTTATATAAAGGCTCAACTAAATTTTTATAATGAGTCGGACTATTACGCCAAGCGCTCATAACTTCTTCGGCATTATTATAACCAACGGCTAAATTTTCGCCGATAACATAATAATTCGTATACCCGCCTTGTTTGGCCCAATAATCTAAACCTAAACCAGAGGGACTACGATGAGCAAAATACTGCTGTAAAAACATATCTTGTACTTTTTCGTATGCGGCGTGATTTAATTTTTGATTTTCGTTTAGAGTGGTGAGTGATAAACTACTACGTAAACTATTAGTCTGAGTAATAATTTTTTTACCTTCACCAGTTGCTACATCAGGTGTCATCCAGGCGGTTAATGGATACTGCAAAACAACCAAAGCTATAACCGCTTTCACAACCAAAGCCGCCGAAATATGAAATAAAACTCGTTTAGGGTGAAGGGCATGAGGCTTATGATTATTACCACTATGAGGAATAAAAAAATCCTTTAATGAGCCCCTTCCCAAAGGATGATTAAAAATATCGTTTTTTAGAAAGCGGTTGATTTGGTTTTTTTTCTTAGTATTTTTCATTATGGTAGATAATCGTAGATATACTATAATTACACAACAATTTTATAAAAAAGTCAATATATAAAAATCTAAAAATAACAAAATAAGCTTAAAAAATAACTTTATAATCTTTTTATAGTATAGCAAAAAAAATTATGCAAAGTAAAAAGCCACTGAAAATTTCCAGCGGCTTTTAGTAATTTTACGCATTGATAGTAATTTCTTCTTGATGAAGAGACCCATCTTTGATAGAAATATTTTCTTTTAACTTTGCTGTAACCTCATTAATAAAACCAATATCAGTATACTCATTATTAAAATGCTGACTTAATGCTTTGTTCGCAAATTCATGTATCAAAGTTACTGGATTATCTCCCCTGCTAATAATACTAAGGATCGGACCAGGCCCAGCGGCTATAATCTTATTTTGCACATACTCAACATTCCCAAAAATTAGTTGAGTATCCTCCTCTTCCTTTAAATTTTTAAAAACAATATTTTTTGAAGAATTCGGTAATAAAAATTTATTACAGGCTATTACTTCATCAGCGGAATAAGATGGAACTACCTCTACGAATTTATTGTCTGTCTCTACTACTGATTCCTGATCCCTTTTTATGACTAACTCTTCACCCGTTTTTATCATTAGTTCATGTAACGTGGAATTCAATAATGAGGAAATTAATAGAGCCTCTAAACCGTCAAGCCCTTGATGTATGTCCAGTAGATAGGGCTCATTATCGACTAACATAATTTTAAAGGATAAAAAACCACAACAGGGTTTTTCTTTATAATTCATGTGGCCCAAAAAAGGTTTGATAACAGTTTGTTTGATTGAGGTAACAATCTTCGACTTTAAAAAACCAGTCGGAGTATAAGTAATTACTGGGGAATTGACATTTTGCAAGCCCTCAAAATGTTGCTTATACATATAAGCCGCACTCATAATGATATATGAATTTTGGCTACACAGTACAACCACTGATATCTCCTGACCGACCGGTACATAATCCTCAATAATAAAAACCAGGTGTTCTTTGGGTAAAAGTTTTTCTATATCTTTATGATGAACTGTTTCTTGATTTGCCCAAATATAAGAGAACTCTCCCAAGTTTTTTTTATTAAAACGATTTTTAATAACCACCGGCCATGGACCATTAAATTTGTAGAAAGACTCAAAAGATCGAGCAGAAAAGCTCGGTTGGTTAATACCGATCTCACATAACGTCTCTCTTGTCAGAACTCGATCTTGTAAAACTTCTGTCACGGCTGTATTAGCGCCAATCACCGCATGACCGTTTTCTCGCAAAACTTTTACTAATCTATTGGCTGTCCAAAAATTACTAAGTACGATAGTCAGATCAATCTCCTCCTGACTAACAAATTTTTGAATCTTTTCAACAGTGGTAAATTTTTCTGGCTTGAGTGGATTACAGCCGAGCATATATAAACCATAGTTACCTGACAGATAGTAAATTACAACTCCCTCGACAGATAATCTTCGAGCCAGGCTATACGCTTCTCCGCCATTACCAATAATGAGAACTTTTAATCCTTTTTCCATCGCACTTTTCCTTTCAATTTAATTTTGGAATGAACTTTTTTAGAATTTAATCATATCTTAAGAAAAAATTCAAATTAAAAACAAAGGTCGGATTCTATATCCGACCCTTATTAATAAAGA
>CAZLCH010000111.1:0-2237 GCA_964558025.1 uncultured Gammaproteobacteria bacterium
TCTTGGGTGCTAGCATATTTATTTCTTAACTTTTTCCGTCACAATTTGACCGGCTTCTTCACGGCGGTCAAAAATCTCACCGCGGTAAATCCAAACTTTAATACCAATTAAACCAAAAGTTGTCTGAGCGGCCGTGCGTGCATAGTCAATATCAGCGCGTAAAGTTTGTAATGGTAGTTTTCCACTAATCAACATTTCACGACGAGCAATTTCCGCGCCGTTCAAACGACCAGACACCATCACTTTAACACCTAAAGCGCCCGAACGTTCAACTCGACTAATCGCTTGTTTCATCACGCGCTTAAACGGCAAACGTTTTTCAATCTCTAAAGCCATACCCTGGGCAACGATTTGAGCGCTTAAATTTGGGCGATCAACTTCGTTGATAGTAATACTAATTTCCTGTGGTCGAAAATTCTTTAAAAATTTAGTACGTAATTTCTTTTTTAAATCTTCAATGCCAGCGCCACCACGACCAATAATCAAACCTGGTTTAGCGGTATGAATTGCGACCACAATTTTTTTACCAGATGGTCTTTCAATATCAACGCGATCAATGCCAGCTTCTCGTAATTGTTTTGTCACATATTTGCGTACCAAAACATCCTGACGTACCTGATCAATATAATCACGCGAATCAGCAAACCACTTCGAAGTCCAGCTTCGAGTGATACCAATACGCATTACTTTTGGACTGATTTTCTGTCCCATATAATATTATTATTTAACCGGCTTTACGGTTGAAAATTTTAGAAGTAAAACCCTGCTTACCAGCCTTTGGTGATCGACCTTCACGGCGCGGATCAATAATTTTTTTATCTTTCTCATCAGTCGCATCAACTGGTTTAGTAACGCCCTTTTCTTCAGTCTTAACGCCTTCGTCTTGTTTCGGCGTACTACCAAGTTTCATTGGCTCAGCTAATTTTTCTTTGCGGCCAGTCTTTTTTCCACTATCTTCAACTTCACCCAAGGTAATCATAATGTGACTCATACGCTTGTTAAGCGGGGTCGCGCGACCATGGGCGCGTGGTAACCAACGTTTTAAAACTGGACCGCCGTCAACGCGAATTTCTTTAATATATAAATTATCCTCGCGCAAATCAAAATTATGAACGGCGTTCGCCACGGCTGACTTTAGAACTTTAGTCACTGGCAAAGCTGAGAGCTTGCCAACAAACTTCAACTGGTCAAGAGCTGGCTTAACTTTCAAACCACGCAAAAGACTCACTACAAGGCGAACCTTGCGCGGTGAAATTCTGATATAGCGAGCTGAAGCTTGTATTACCATATAAAATTATTTACCGCCTTTAGCTTGTTCTTTAGCCATCTTACCGCCGTGATTGATAAATTTACGCGTGGGAGAAAATTCACCTAACTTATGACCGACCATATTTTCTGTCACAAACACTGCGATATGGGCTCGACCGTTATGGACACCAAATGTAAAACCAACCATTTCCGGCGTAATCGAAGCCGCGCGATCCCAAACCTTAATTATGGTTTTATCACCTGCTTTAAGGTTGGCTACTTTTTTCTGTAGACGTTCATTGATATATGGGCCTTTTTTTAGACTTCGAGACATACGGTTACTTACAATTTTTTGCCATTACGGCGTTGAATAATTAATTTATTAGAACTTTTTTTCTGGGCGCGGCTCTTAACGCCGTAGGCAATCTTACCCCATTTAGTCTTGGGATTTTTCAAACCAATCGGCTGATTACCTTCACCACCGCCGTGTGGGTGGTCGTTTGGATTCATCGCTGTACCACGTACGGTTGGACGAACACCAAGATAACGGCTACGACCGGCTTTACCAAGAATAACATGACGTCGATCAGCGTTACCTACCTGTCCAATCGTACCTAAACATTCTTTTTTAAGCAAACGAATTTCACCTGATGGTAATTTTACCTGCGCATATTTCTTTTCCACTGACATCAGATAAACGGCATTACCAGCGCCACGGGCTAAACGAGCACCTTGACCTGGTTCTAATTCAACATTATGAATCGGCAAACCAACCGGAATAAACTCTAATGGCATGGCATTACCAACCTTTGGTTCAATCAAGGTCTTGGCACTTAACACTTCCATCCCAACAGCTAAACCAGCCGGTACAATCATATAACGCTTTTCGCCGTCTTTGTAATGAACTAAGGCTAAACGCGGACCACGGTTTGGATCATATTCAATCGTCTTAACAATACCCGGGATACCAAATTTATCACGCTTAAAAT
>CAZLCH010000112.1:0-2219 GCA_964558025.1 uncultured Gammaproteobacteria bacterium
CAACCAGTGCCGTTCTATCAAAATAATTTGTGGCAGGCGCCATTTTTCGCGCGCGTGGCGGCTTTCTCCAATACGTTTTGGCAAATGATGCAACAGTTGCGGCCAGAAAAGCTGGCCACCTATTCTTCACATTCCATGACGTGGCGGGCACTGGTTGATATTGGTTTCTGGTCAACTAATATGGTCAGTGAAGATTCGCGAATTTTTTGGCATTGTTTTTGTTACTATAAAGGCGATTATCGAGTTGAGCCATTATTTTTTCCCGTGTCAATGGATATTTGTATGGATACAGGTATTAGTCGAACAGCCGTTAGTTTATACAAACAACAGCGACGCTGGGGTTGGGGAGTCGAGAATATTCCTTATTTACTTTTTAATACCAGTAAACAATGGAAGAGTTTAAATTTCAAAGCAAAAAAACGTTACATCAATCATATTATCGTTCAAGTATATGGTTTTCACTCGTGGGCAACGAATGCCCTTATTACCTCAGTTTTAGGTTGGCTACCACTACTCTTAGGTGGTGATCGTTTTAACGTCACGGTCTTATCAAATAATCTGCCCGCAGTAACAAAATTTTTTATGACCTTAGCCATGGTCGGTATGGTAGTATCAGCGATTATTTCCGTTTTAGTTTTACCACATACACAAAAGCCAAAGTGGTGGCAGTATGGTATTATGATGGTGCAGTGGATATTTTTGCCGGTAATTATTATTGTTTTTGGTTCAATCCCGGGCCTGGAAGCGCAAACCCGATTGATGCTCGGAAAATATATGGGTTTTTTGGTAACGCCTAAGCATCGATAGTTATATGATGATAACAATCATTTCAATTATTATTTTAATCTTTTCCGCCGTGGTTCATGAAGTGGCCCATGGCTGGATGGCTAAGCGACTAGGGGATGAAACGGCTGATCGTGAAGGCAGACTGACGTTAAATCCACTCAAACATCTTGATCCGATTGGCTCAGTGATCTTGCCGTTAATTTTAGTTGTTACCAAGGCCAATTTCTTTTTTGCTTGGGCAAAACCAGTGCCCTATAATCCCTATAATTTAAAAGACAAGAAATACGGTGAATTAAAAGTGGCCGCGGCCGGACCAATCAGTAATCTATTGATTGCGTTATTATTTTCAATTTTTATTAGAATCACCACTTCTCATCCGGCCTTACAAGCCAGTTTTATACAAGCTGATATCTCGTCACTACTCTCAGTATCAAACGGCTCATTAATGGTGAGTTTAGTTGTGATTGCTTTTATGATTGTCTATATCAATATATTTCTGGCAATTTTCAACTTGATTCCAATTCCCCCGCTTGATGGTTCAAAAATTCTCTACGCTTTTTTACCGGCTCGCGGACGTGAGTTTCTGATGCGGATCGAACAGTATAGTTTTATTATTCTTCTTGTTTTGATTATGGGCGGAGTGTTTGATTTTCTTGCCCTACTTGTTAATGTAATTTTTAGAGTGTTGGTTGGAGGGTAGAGAATAAGATAGTTTTTTAAAATAAAAAGCCATCGCGATGTTTTGCGACGGCTTAGAGTTTCTTTATATATTTTTTAATTATATACCGGTTCTGCAACCAGTATAATTTTTTTATTGTAATGTGCTTTTGATAGCCCATAAACTGAGCTGTACTGATATACTATTTCTTGATTGCTGAGAGTTTTTGCAATGACTTTTGAGTCATTACTCATCAATAAGAATTTTTCACCTATCTGTGCTGGGTAGTTAAATGAATTTCTTGCCATTGTATTGACTGTTGATTGATCCAGTAAATAATACCCGGCATTGATTACAGCTGATTTTATGGCGTCAATACCAATTGACTCACCGTTTTCATTTTCTTTAATTTTTTTATTATCCATTATTTCCGTTAAAGCGACATATCGCAATGTCAGGCAGGCGTACTCATTTTTTATTGGTTTTTCGGATAACACTGTTGTTTGTGAGAATGATGATGTAGTGAAAAAGAAAAATAGCGCTACTATTATGATTGTCTTCATTTTTTATTTCCCTCCTTTAAGGGTTCTTTAATTTTTAGGTTTGGTTAAAAATTGTTGAAATTGTTTTCCGCTACCTTTCATAAGAGGCAAAAACGAATTCAAATCTTTTTGCGAGGGTTGTATCAATTGATAAAACCGGCCTCTGTATTGTCGCCGTAATTTCTGTTTTTTCTTTTCCATATGAATCTCTATACTTGCACATCTGCGCATTC
>CAZLCH010000113.1:0-2205 GCA_964558025.1 uncultured Gammaproteobacteria bacterium
CCCAAAAAATTATCTGTTCAACAATAAAATCTTTGGTTTTAGACATACAGACAAAATTAACTAATGAGTAAATTTAATGATGGAGACACTCAACTAAGCTATCAACCGTATTCTTAAGGCTTAAATCCAAAACTGTATCATGATAATGAATCACGGCACCACCCAGTAAGCCTTTATCAATTTCTTTCTGCCAGATAATTTTTTGGGCACCGGTTCGATCAATCATAATCTTTTCAAATTTTTTAATAAGTGCTTCTGGTAAACGATGAGCACTGGTGATGCGAGCGCGCAAAAGACCTTCGGCCTTATCATCTAAAGCTTCAATATCTGCTACAACCGCCGGAGCAATTTTTAAAAGATTTTTATCCTTGAGTGTCGCTAAAAAATTTTCAACCAAAACCATAACTTCTTGTTTACTCTTTTTATCAGCCGCTTCATATAAAGCGCGAGCATAATTCATGGCAAGCGTTGGCATATTATTTAAGTGAAGCTACAGTTTTGGTAATAATTTTTTCATCTTTAGCCGCATCAACTTTTTCCAACAAAATTTTCTCCCAACTGACCTTAATCATATCAGCCACCTCAGTACGAATTTCTCGCAAGGTTTCAGCTTTCTCAGTCTGCATCTTAGCTTTTTCTCGATTCATTAACTCACCAATTTCTTCTTTAGCTTCCATAACAAGCGCTTGTTTACGCTCTTCAGCTTGACGCTCAGCTTCAGCTAAAAGATCAGCCGCTTCAACTTTAGCTTGCTTAATAATTGCTTTTTGCTCAGCTTTAGTTTTTTCTAGGCGCTCTTCAATCTCCCGAGCTTCTTGTAAACTTTTATCAATCGTCTTAGTCCGATCACCCATCACCGCAAATAATGGTTTAAAAACCAAAAAATATAACACCAAAAAAACAATGGCGAAGTTAATAATCTGCGCGATCAATAATTTACCGTCAAGATGAAAAGTTGAAATTAAAGAATCCATACTAATCTAAAAATAATTTTTTCATGACTGCCCCGAATTAACTCGAAGCAGAATATCAAAAAACTATTTAATACTGAAAGCGATAACCAAAGCGTAAATAGCGACCGCTTCAGCAAAAGCACAAGCTAACAGCATTGGTACCAAAATCTTTCCGGCCGCTTCCGGATTACGACCAATACCTTCCATCGCTTTTGCACCGATAAAACCAATACCTAAACCGGGACCAAGAGCGCCTAAGCCAATGGCTAAGGCTTTGGCCAACATAACATTTTCCATATAGTGAAAAATTAATTTATAAAAAAGTTTATAATGTTATAAAGTTATAAAATTTGTAAAGTAATTTTTTGCGATCTAATACTTTAAAAACTTTATAACTTTATGAACCTTTAACTCTTAATGCTCTTCAGCGGTTGTGCTGATTGAGACATATATTAAAACCAATATAGCAAAGATTAGAGCCTGAATCAATCCAACGATAATTTCTAAGAACATGAAAGGAATTGGTAGGGCAAAAGCAATAATTGCCGCCATTGAAGCGAGTAATACTTCACCGGCAAAAATATTGCCGAACAAACGAAATGACAGACTGGCTACTTTGGCAATCTCACCAATAATTTCAATAATGCCAACAAAAGCTTTAATGGGATTGATAATCAAGACGGTCGGATCTTTTATTATTTTTTTGGGAATTTCCGCTAAAATTTTAAGATTGATAAATTTATTAAGATAATTCCAAGCGCCAACCGCTACAACACCAAAAATATGGCTGGCCACCACAGCGATCGAAGCCAGCGCCAGAGTAGTATTTAAATCAGCGGTACCACCACGCAAAAAAGGTATAAAAGTCTTATGACCATCATGAACCGCGATTTGCCCGATTGAACCAACACCTGGAATTAAGCCTAACCAGTTATTAATCAAAATCAAAACAAAAAAACTCATAACAAACGGCGCTAACGTAACCGAACGTTCTCGCGAGCTAGTGACAGCATCAAAAATTTCCAAAAATTTTTCCATAACCATCTCAATCACATTTTGTAATTTTTTCGGAACGACTGAAACTCGGGCACGAAAGGAAAAGCCAATAATTATAATCAACAGTAAGGCAATCCAAGAAGTTAATAATGAGTTAGTAACAGAAAATGAACCGATATTAAAAATTGGCTCAGCAAATAAGGTATGCTCATGACTCACCTCAGTAGTTTCATGAGCTACGGTTGTTTCTGTAGGT
>CAZLCH010000114.1:0-2204 GCA_964558025.1 uncultured Gammaproteobacteria bacterium
CGGGGTTGTTTTTGACGTGGTAACAGTCATATAAAAAACAAGACTAATTCTTATGATTTATTATGTAGATGTTCAAAAAGCTGGAGATAACTTTTAGCCGTTTCTGACCACAAAAATTTCTGAGCTTGTTTCTGGCCAGTAACCGAGTAATGTTCATAAAGATTTCTGTCACCAAGAAGCGTGATCAGAGAGGTCACCATTGAATTCATATTATACGGATCAACCATCAAGGTGGCGTCTTCCACCACTTCCGGCAAGGAAGAAACAGCGCTCACAATCGTTGGTGTGCCACAAGCCATTGCTTCCAGCGGCGGAAAACCAAAACCTTCATAAAAAGAAGGGTATATAAAAACGGTTGCTAAATTATAAAGATAGACTTTTTCAGCCGCTGGAATATAATCTAAAAAAATAATATCCTCTGCATAATAAGAAGCCTGCGCCTGTTTGTAGATCGGGCTAGACTTCCAGCCTCGCCCACCGGCAATCACTAACGAAAAATCTTTAAAATCAGCCTGCTTTCTTATAACTTCGAAAGTACTGATCAAAGTCATTAAATTCTTACGAGGTTCAACTGTCCCTAAAAATAAAATAAAGGCGTCTGGTAAATTATATTTCTCTTTAATAATTTTTAAATTTTCATCATCTTCGCTCACTTTTTTAAAATCTTCTCCCACGCCTGAATATACCACTGAAACTTTATCACTCGGGATATTCGCATACGAAATAATATCTTGTTTAGTATTTTCGGATAACGTTATGACATGGTTAGCTCGACGTAATAATTTCCGTATGCCTAATAATGTATGCCAAATATTTTTACGTAAACTAAAAAACTCCGGGTAATGGATAAAAGAAAGATCATGAACCGTCACGACTGATGTCGTCTTGCGAGACCAAGCCCCAAAATTAAGATGGGGTAAAAAAACAATATTAATTGGCTCTCCTGCTAAACGATCAAAATATGGTCGCCTAAATAATTTTAAAAATAAGTAATTAAAAACTTTATTAGGAAATTTTGTTTTAACGATGGTGACGTTAGAAGCGGAGAAATTCGGCAAACGATGTTCAAAATTCTTGAAGGAATTATAAAATAAAAAATAGTGATTTTGCTGATCTATTTCTAACAAAGCGTTAATCAGCGCTACCGTATATTCAGCCACGCCGCTATAACGTTTATCAAGTAAGGGACGAATGTCAATCAAAATATTCATGATCGTTTTTAAAGCGGTAATATTCTTTTTCAATCACAGCGCCGATTTCGGCTTTAAAACGATCTACGGAAAACTGCTCGGCGTGGCGACGAATCTCTACGGCATTAAATGTCATGGCGGAAAACTTTTTTAAAGCTTCAACCAGAGAGTCAACGGTTTGCTCATTGAAAAATAATCCAGTCGACCCAGCCACCACTGTTTCGGTCGCACCGCCACGTTCGTAGGCAATAACAGGTCGACCAGAAGCCATGGCTTCAACGGCCGTAATACCAAAATCTTCCTCTTGTGGATAAATGAAAGCCTTACAATCACGATATAATTCCGCTTTAGTGTCTTCAGTAACGCGACCAAGAAATTCAATCGTTGGCGTATCGGCGGCTAATTTTTTTAAACGTTCAAGGTCAGCCCCATCACCAAAAATCTTGAGTGGCCAGCCTAAAACTTTAAAAGCTTCGACCACTAAATCAACTCGTTTATAAGGCGCTAAACGACCACCGACTAAGAAGTATGTTCCGGGTTGATCACTGACGGAAAAACGATCAATTTCCACCGGCGGATAAATAACTTCGGCCGAACGACGGTAGTATTTGGCGATTCGTTTTTTAATCGTTTTTGAATTGGCAATAAAATAATCAACACGATCAGCCGCCGCCTTATCCCATAAACGGATATAGTTTAAAACTAGAGAAATTATTTTTTTAAAATATTTATTATACGGCAACTCCTCAATATACTGATGTGTATAATCCCAGACATAACGGGTTGGCGTATGGCAGTAGCAGATATGTAGGGTATTAGTACTAGTGATCACTCCCTTGGCAAAAGCACTGGCATCAGAAATCACTAAATCATACCGATTTAAATTAAAAAATTCAACCGCCATTGGCATCAGCGGCATATACCATTGGTAATGCTTCACGCCACCGGGTAAACGTTGAATAATGGAAGTTCTAATCCGACGATTTTTAAAATTCCGATCAACATTATCAGCTT
>CAZLCH010000115.1:0-2196 GCA_964558025.1 uncultured Gammaproteobacteria bacterium
CAATCTGATAAATAGTTTTGTCACTAAGGACGTAAAGGATTTTGTTATCTTCAGTTATTGCCAAACCTTTGAGGCTTGTGAAATTTTCCGAGGTATACTGCCCGATATAGCGACCATCTGAATTATATACAACGACTCTTTTATTTTCCGGATCAAGTATATACACAGTTGATTGGTCATCACTGATAATTACTTGCGTTGGTTTGGTAAGCGACGGGTCAGCATCCTCAAACGTAATGGCGTCATAATGACCATTACTAAATCGTTTGATTTGATCATCACCAATCATAAAAATTCGACCATTAACCGCGAGTGAGCTAACATACTTTGTTGCCAAGTCTTCTTTGAGCCATGTTTGACGACCGTTGAATGTCGCACTACGTTTATCATAGTTAAAGCGGTAGATAGTATTTTCAGTACTATCAGTGGCATATAAACGACTGTTGTAGAGAGCAACGCCGTTTATATGTTTTGTTTGATTATCAATTTTCATCGGTGTGATTTCGTAGTTGATTGGATTGATGGCAAACATAGTGGTTTGATCAAAAACATAACCGTCGCCGCCATCGGTGACGGTGGTTAGTTCTTTACCTGAGAATAAGTCAGAATGAAGGGTTGAAACTTGCTTATCCTCGCCAACGCGATAGATATCTTTAGTATCACCATTGCCGGTATAGAGATCAGTTTCAGCTAAGACCAAGTTATTGCCGGTGGCAGGTAATTCAGCCCAGATGTTTGGATTAGTGAGGCGGGTAACGGCGAAGATGGCATCATGTTTAACTTGGTAGCGGGTAGTTAAATCAGTCACGGCCTTTTTTCCATTTTCATTTTTCTGCGGTAGATTTTTAATGAGATTATCCATGTCCATGAGAATTTGTCTCGCGCCATCAGTATTACTATAGAGCATACTGGCTTCGAGCTGGTGTTCTTTTTGTTCAAACACAGTTTTAGTTTCAGTAATGTGCGCTTCTTCGGCCGCTTGACGAGCGTGGATGCTAGTCGAGACAATATTGATGATAAAAACAATCACTCCAAGGCTAACAACTGACAATAGTATTTTTTGTTTTCGTTTCATGCCATAAAAACTGTTAATGAGTTTACGGAATCGCATCATTGTTATTTCCGGTAATTTTCTAATGGTATCAAGTACTGTTTGACGTTTGCTGGCATCAATAAAAAGACTACCAATCGCTCGAACAGCGTCATGTACCATATACATTAACACTTTGCCAAAATCAAAAATTTTTCTGCCTACGTTAAGGTTGATACCACGCGCTTTAAGTCGGCCGGCCGAAAGATGAAGACCACGAGCTGTACTCTCAGCATAGTTTTTTAAGAGGTTAGAAGTTGGTCGTAATTTTCCCAACCATTTTTTTACGGTCATCGCGCCTGACGGACTAAGTAATTCTTCAGTTCGTTCTTGAGTCGTGTTAAGTTGGTCAACCGAGACTCGGCCGCCACCCATAACCGTCTGGCTGGTTGGTATACCATAACTGGCGCCGGTCGTCGCGACTTCGCGTTCATCACCAACCGTATTTTTCACAATTAAACCAAAAAAGGGCACAAAGGCGTTAGTTTGATCAAGAAGAATTTTAATTTGTTCGGCGGCGCTGGCCGGTGGCAGGGTGGTGATGATGTCAGACAGTTGTTTTTTTGATAAATATTCAAGCAGAGCTTGGTTAGCGAAGAGAAAATAACCACTGGAAGGAATAACGCCGTTGATAACATTAGCAAATAATTTCGTCTGATGGGCAATTTCTTGGGTTGGATCTTCGGTTTTTTCGGAAATATCAATCAGATTGTAATCAGCCAGTACCTGGTGACTTTTTGTTTTTGGCCGGTATAATAAAAACGCCTTGCTCGTACCAAGAGTGGTAAAGAGCAGGCGGTTGCGGTGCAGGACGCCAATGACGATCGTGAGTCCGCCGGCTTTAAAGGTTATTTTTTGGGTTTCAAGAAATTCAGCAATGGCACGATTAAGCTTGGTGACCGCAGCTTCGAAAATATAGTCAATTTTGAGGTTGGCGATTTTGTCCCGGAGAAAAAATTGTTCGTTGTCGTAGAAATAATGGTAGATTTCCTTGACGATAAAATCAGCTAAAGCAAATTCATCGGTTTTACTCTGATCAAGGTCCATGAGCACAAATAGTCGACCAACCAGCATTTCTTCCTCAGCCGAAGGTTGGCTAACA
This sequence comes from uncultured Gammaproteobacteria bacterium, assembly GCA_964558025.1. Lineage (GTDB taxonomy): Bacteria > Patescibacteriota > Patescibacteriia > Patescibacteriales > Patescibacteriaceae > Patescibacterium. Next base: position 2,193 of record CAZLCH010000115.1, read on the forward strand.
AAAA
>CAZLCH010000116.1:0-2154 GCA_964558025.1 uncultured Gammaproteobacteria bacterium
GCTGACTTTTTATTTACTTTTTCGGGTGTTTATTCGTTTGGAGCGAACAGAACGCGATTTAACTACTATAGAGCGCGAGCTGGCGCTTAAAGAAAAAGAGAATAACGAATCAAGAAAAAATCATAATTCATAATTCTCTATTCGTTATTCTTTTCGGAGTATGTCATTTACCTCAAATCTATCTGCTTACCTAAGGCCATATATTCCACTTGTACTGCGCCTTGGCCTTGGCTTTGTTTTTTTCTGGAGTGGCTTGTCTAAAATAATGGCGCCTGATAGCGCCATTGGTGTTTGTACTAATCGCCTTGAGGCGGTTGATTTGGTAAGTACATTATATTGGTTACCGTTTGATCCAGAAGCTTTTGTTTGGGTACAGTCATTCTTGGAATTACTTTTAGGCGGCGCTTTGCTACTAGGCCTTTATATTCGTTTATCAGCTGTTGTTAGTATTATGGTTTTTTTGTTATTTTTTATTTTCCTTGATTTTTCTCTGGTGTGGAAAAATATTGGTTTGCTCGGTGCGGCTTTGGCTTTGTTTGCCAGTGAGCAGGAAAAATATAGTTTAGATACTTGGCTTAAAAAACGACTCTAGTATAAAAAATTGTTCTGATTTTTACCACTCGTTGGTGGGGTTATTTTTGGGTGTAAATATTAATGTTGACACATTGTATCGGTTGTGTTTAAATGACCACATAAACTATAAAAACAATAATATAAAGGAGTTAAATTGGATACAATTGATAAAAAAACCGTAGATAGGATAGTAAAGCGTTGTCTTGGGGAATTGGCTAGAAGAGGAATCACCAAAATACCAGATGATGGTTTAGATGAAAAGAAGGTGATGAAAAATCTAAAAAAATTATTGAAAAGAAAAAAGATAAAGTTTCTTATTATTAAGAAATGATTATGGTTTTTCAAAGGTCACGTTAAGTGGCCTTTTTATTAGATATAAAATGTTTTTTGTGGTAAAATCATAATTGTACTTTTATGCAGGCAGCTATTGTTATTGTTAGTTATAACGGGACAAGGTGGCTGGAGCGGTGTCTTTTGTCTTGCCAGCGGTTTGCTGTTGATGTCCCAGTGTACCTGGTTGATAATGCTTCCACTGATAGCAGCGCCGAGTTGGCTGCTAGCTTTGGCAATGTAACCGTATTAAAACAAGAAGTTAATTTGGGTTTTGCTGGCGGTAATAATGTTGGGTTAAGGGCAGCCATAAAAGACGGAGCTGAAGCTGTTTTTTTATTAAATCAAGATGCGGAACTGACAGCTGGTTGTTTGTCGGTTTTAGAGGATTATTTAGCTACGCATCACAAAATGGCCGCAGTTCAGCCAGCTATAATGTTACCTGATGGCCGAGTGAATTCACTGGGCAATAGTTTTCACTTTTTAGGCTTTGGCGAAGCAGCAGGCAATGGTTTAAGTTTTAGTGAGGCAGCAGAGCGCTTACCGTGGCTAAAAAATAATACTGAACCACCTTATTTATCTGGCGCGGCAGTGATGCTTAGAGTGAAGGCATTAAAACAAATTGGTCTGTTTCAAGGTGAGTTATTTATGTATCACGAAGATTTGGAACTATCCTTGCGCTTGCGCGCTGCTGGCTGGCAATTGGCCGTGGTGCCAGCTGCTAAGGCGATTCATTACTACCAAGCCAGCCGTAGTTTAAAGCAGTATTATTATATGGAGCGCAATCGTTTGATAGTTTGGAATGAGATTTTTTCTATTAAGACTTTATTGTTACTATTGCCAATTTTTATTTTATCCGCAATTGCCTTGATGATTATGGCCGCTAGCCAAGGTTGGTTTAAGGAAAAAGTAAAATCTTATAGCTATTTTTTTCTACCGAGCAGTTGGCTCAAGATTTTAGCTGGTCGACGCAAATTTCACACCCTTCGGCAAATCAGCGACCGGCAATTATTAGCGTCGGCCGCTGCTCGACTTGAATATCAACTAGTCGGAGCGCTCACCGCTTGGCTTTGGAATCCTCTGTCTTTTTTGTCTTGGAAAATATTATATCCGCTGATAAGGTGGTAGACGTGGTACAATAAATATCATGCGTTTAGCGATGTTAACATGTGTTTATCCGCCGTATGGCGGCGGTATTGGCGAAGTGGCGCGGCAGTACGCTGCTTTGCTAACAGCTGAACATCAGGTGAC
>CAZLCH010000117.1:0-2056 GCA_964558025.1 uncultured Gammaproteobacteria bacterium
CCTCTTAGCTGTTTCTGTTTCAGTGGCTGTTGGTTTGATTTTTGGTTTATATCCGGCGGCTAAAGCGAGTAAGCTCGATCCAATTGAAGCCTTACGTTACGAATAATCAATATGACAATTATTTCTTCAATCAAAAATTCTTTTCAGTTAATGCGTGCCAACAAAGCTCGAACAGCTTTAACCTTGCTTGGTTTGGTCATTGGCATTATGACAGTGATTATTGTCTATGCGGCTGGAGAGGGAATTCGTAGTTTGGTTATCGGTCAGGTTGAATCATTTGGTACTGACACTGTCTATACTGAAATCAAAGTACCTTCCAATAAAACGGGTACGGCGGGTGACAACAATTCAAATTCAGCCATTGCTTCCGGGGTTCAGGTCACAACCTTAACTAACGAGGACATGGAGAAAATTACCACTCTGCCTAATATTAAAAAAGGCTATGCCGCTATGTTATCACAAGAGCAGGTGAGTTATGGTAATGAATTGCGACGCGCTTTTGTCCTTGGGGCTGGAGCCGATTATATTGATATTGATGCCGGTTCAAAAATTGAAGCCGGTCGGTTTTTTTCTGACAGTGAGGATAAAAGTTTAGCAAACGTAGTGGTTGTTGGTCAGGGTATGAAAACTAAGTTATTTGGCGACAGCGACCCAGTTGGTAAAACCGTTAAAATCCGTAATGAGCGTTTTACCGTAATCGGTGTTATGGCGCCGCGAGGAGCAGTTATGTTTATGAGTTTTGATGATTATGTCTATGTACCGATTCGCACCTTACAGAAAAAGTTAATGGGTATTAATCATGTTTCCTATACGGTACATCAGCTTGAAAATCCGGCTTTGAGCGAAGAGACGGCTGATGATATTCGTTATACATTACGTGAACGCCATGAAATTTCCGATCCCATTAAAGATGATTTTCGTGTTACCACTATGGTTGAGTCACTCGAGATGCTTGATACCATTACTAACGCCTTAACTTTTCTATTACTTGGTATTGTGGCGATTTCATTGCTGGTGGGGGGAGTGGGTATTATGAATATCATGTATGTTTCGGTAACGGAACGAACAATGGAAATTGGATTACGAAAAGCCGTGGGTGCTTCGTATGCCAATATACTACGACAATTTTTAATTGAAGCAATTTTAATTACCGTGGTAGGTGGATTTATTGGTAGCGTACTGGGTACCATGATTGCGTATCTGATGTCACTGGCGGCAACGGCACTTGGCTTTACCTGGCATTTTTCTGTTCCAGCACAGGCTTATATTGTTGCAATAGTCTTTAGCTTAGTTTGCGGTATTGTCTTTGGTGTGACGCCGGCTCGCTCGGCCGCCAAACTTGATCCGATTGAGGCATTACGAACAGAGTAGTAGTTTAACTTTAATAAATAGTTTTAAGAAATAAAAAAGCCAATCTCTATCATTTTGGGGGATTGGCTTGTTTTGTTTACCTTATTTTTTTGCAGTCGTTGTGAAGGGGAATTGTGAGATGGAGTCTCGGATTTTTGTGGTGGGCGGTTCGGGGTAAATAAGGTTTTGTATTTTATTTTTAATATTTAATTATATCATACTATCTTATTTTTGTCAATAGAATTGAATTTTAGGCCTAAAATAGGCCTATATTTGTTGTTATAGGCTAATTTTGGTATACTAGGAAAAGATTGATTCTAATAAGTCTAGATTTTTTTGGTATGCAAAGTAACCAATTTATATCACCTAATTTGCTGTATCAGTATCAACAAGTGACGGAAACTAACCAGTCTTTGGGACTAAAAAATGAGGTACAGCCCAAAAGAAAAACCCATTTTTTCTTTCTCTTTATTAAAATTGTTTTTTTTATCATTTTAGGCGTTATTGCCACTGTTTTACTGCTTGTCGCGATTAATTTAAAAAATGTTAAAGCAGTGTATACCGGTGTTGTCGAAGGTAAGGCTAACTTAGAAGCCGCCTTATATCAGGCACAAAGTCGAAATTTTTCCGCCGCCAGTGAACTTTCCGAAACGGCCATGAAAAATTTTCAAAGCGCAACAACTGAACTTGAAAGTTTCAAGCTCGG
>CAZLCH010000118.1:0-2015 GCA_964558025.1 uncultured Gammaproteobacteria bacterium
CGCGAAGTTTTGGTCCTTCGTTGGTACCACGATCACCAGCGGTGGAAATATCATAGGGAAAATCAGTCGCGCAGGTGCCGGAGGTACAGATGGATCGTTCAAGCGTAGTAAATTCATCAGAGGTTGGGATATGCCAACCAGTCGGACAAATTCCCTGACGAATAAATGACTGTTGTCCAGGCTGAATAATAATCGGATTGGACGCCGTATGACCTAGGGCTGTGGACCAGTCATAGAGTGCATAACCATTAACACAATCCTGTTCAACACCTTGCTGATTAGCAGTTGGTGAAATACAATCGCGGCCTGAAGTTAAAGCTTGATTAACTGTCCAACCACCTTTTATAGTTTCAACTCCATTGTCATAGATTTTACAATCAGGGGCAGAGCCAACTGTATAGAGATGACCATTAACTGCACTGTTCATACCTTTATTAATACAGGTACCATCCGGATTAGTTTTGGTTTTCAAATTTTCTGACAGCCAGCACTTGCCGCCAATTTGTACCGTTGCATAGGTAAAGCCATCACGGTCAGTGACGGTCTCACCACATGGTGTGGCTGGTACATCACGCAGACAACGAAGTGACTGTGAACGATTAAAGGAAAGATTACCAGCATCACGAAATATCTGACCACTAGTGGAGGTGATTAAACGACGATATACCGATGGTACAGCATACTGTGAAGACCAGAGCCAAGTAGCTGATCCTCGATTAGTGAATGTCACACCATCACCTTCACGACGTCCGCCCAAAATGGCATTAAAACCGGAGTGGCCACCAACGCGCAAAGCAATGGCCTCGTTAGTACCACGTGCACCGGCAGTAGTAGTGTCATACGGAAAATCAGTCGCACAGGTGCCAGAAGTACAAACCGAACGTTCAAGAGTCGTTAGTTCATTATGGGTTGGGATATGCCAACCAGTTGGGCAAATTCCTTGGATACCAGGCGTGGCAATATTGCCGCCGATACCAGAGAAAGTGTATAAAGCGCCCTCAGTCGTACATAAGGCTTCATTATTGTTGTAACATGATCGGCCTTTACCGTTATCAACCGCTGAAGCATCTGGACAAGGCGCGGTACCGCCATTAATACAGCTACCGTCAACTTTAGTTTTAGTTTTTAAATTTTCTGCCATCCAACATTGATCACCGATCTCAACTGTGTTGTAGACATAACCATCACGATCAGTGATGGGTGTACCACAAATATGTACTTCGTTTTCAGGCTCAATATTTTCGATTTTTGTCAGATCATCAGACTCAGTATAAGTCTTTTTGTCGGTTAAAGGATCACCGAGCCATAGCTCCAGTTGGGCCTTGGCCAATGAAACTCCGGCTAATCCCACTACCACTACTATCATTATGCTAAAGAAAATCTTAGTTGATTTTTTCATATAATGAAAATTAAGATTAAGCGTTTTAAGTCTTAGAGGGCGGCTTAGAACGTGGTTAATAAATTATATCGCATTGTATCATAGGCTCACCTTTTGTCAAACAAAAAATCAATAATGTACAATACCTAACCTCATTGAGAAAATACCATAATTTCCCTTATATAAAACAAAAAAATATAAACAATAAAACAGACCAGATGTCTGTTTTATTGTATTTTCGCTAATATTGGCTTTATTTACTTAAATCAGTTTATTTTATTTGGTCCTGTAAATTTTCTTCAAAATTCTTATTTAAGGTTAATGGGCTATCGGCTAGTTGTTTTTCTCTATCTTTTGCTAATTTTTCCGCCCGTTCTTTAGCTTTTTCAACTTCTCCTGGGCTTAGATGAGAGATTTCTTCAATATCCTCGTCTGTCAGTCCTAAACCATCAACAGTAAAACTCTTGCCAGTTTCAGGATCTCTAATAATATAAATAAATTTTTTATCAAAGTGAATTTGATTAAAACCTTTAGAGAGCTTATCAAAAGGACGCAAGGTATTGATTTTATCTATATCACGCGGATCTTTTGATCGTATCATTATCTCATAATCTTTGCCTAAATAAACCTCAATCAC
>CAZLCH010000119.1:0-2012 GCA_964558025.1 uncultured Gammaproteobacteria bacterium
ACAACAGAAATTGTACTTCAGCGCTTTCGTGGTGACCTTACCTTGCTTGATACAAGATCTGATGGTGAAACTTCGTTTTAAAAAAATATTACAGCCTTTTCCGAGGCTTTCACGGCAATTCTAAAAAATAATCAAAAAAATGTTGACGAATTTTTTGGAAAAATAACCAAAAATCTTAATTCTTCAAAAGTTCTTTTAATGTATTGACTTTGTTCTAAAAATTAATTATAATGCATTTGCATTTAATTTTAAACTTTAACTACACGATAACAGCGTTTATTAGTCAAATGCCAAAAAAACCACCAACTGCAGGAAGTTTTAAAAAAGGCCAATCTGGTAATCCCAAAGGGCGCCCTAAAGAATACCCGGAGATAAAAGCGTTGGCGCGCTCAAAAACTGAAAAAGCTATAGCTGCCCTAGAGCGTGCACTAGATGATGATAAAACCGCCGTTCCAGCTGCAATAGCGTTGCTAGATCGCGGTTGGGGAAGGCCAGGACAATCGGAACCCGATGAACATAATGTAAATGCTCAAATTATTCACCAAATGGTTGTTGATACAGGGATTAAAGGGAGATAATAAATATTGCCTAAAGAACGCGTTGAACCCACTCCTGAAACTGTCGCCAAGCTTAAACCTTGTTCTTTGTCGTTTCTCGAGCCGGATTTACAGCGAGCGGGGTACCTGATAGGTGATGCCTTTGCAGCTATAACTTTAGGGATAGGTTTTAAAATAAATGATTTAATTACGGTTGGCAAGGGAGTCATGCCGCCGGAATTCACTGACGCGGTCGCTGAAAAAATTATAGCATATAAAAAATGGACATCGATAATGAAGGACAGGGGGCTTCCTGTAGCTCCGGTTCTTGACGTCTGCTATGAGAATTTGAGTTGTACAGATATTGCCCGCAAAAATCGTCGGCATAAAACATGGGCTTTTTCATTTATACGCGAGGCGCTCGATCTTTATAATGAGGTGAACGGATGATAAAATTCCCTAAGCCCCTTGACCAAATGACAGATGAGGAAATTATAATTTTTGTCCGCTTAACGCAGCCATAGAAGAGAAAATTGAGGTGTCGGAACGCGTTGATGATTCTGTTAATAATTATAAAAAAAATATAGAATATGAAACGCAAGCTATTCTGGAATTAGAAAATTATTTAAGGGAATTAAAAAATTTAATAAATATTATAAACCCAATAGTCCGGGATAATAAAGAACCAAGCCATATAAAAATATGGCTGCGCGAACAAGATGTTTCTTTGGCAGAATTTCTTGAGAAAGCTATGGAAAGAAAAGAGTCTATCCCAACAGAGTTGGTTGAAAAACGTCAGTATATTGAAAAAATTAAGTTGAAGATTAAAAATTTACAGGAAATAAAAAATTAACTCTTGACATAGAACCGTGAACATATAAAAATATCTATAATAGATTAAATGTCAGTACAGATAGTAAAATATCATCGGTCGACAGGTTATAAGCCAAGACCATTTCAACAAATTCTTCATCAAAGCGTAACCAGGTTTTCCGTCGTTTGCTGTCATCGCCGATTCGGCAAAACAGTGATGGCTGTCAACCATTTGATTCATCAAGCTGTCCATTGCAAGTTGAAGAATCCTAGATTCGCTTACGTATTCCCATTTTACCAACAAGCACACCGCGTGGCCTGGATGTATCTAAAAGAATACACTTCGGGATTAGTTGATATGGATGGATGGCCGAGGTTTAAGATACACGAAAGTGACCCGGTTAAGATAGAGCTTATTAGTAATAATGCCTTGATCGAGGTATTGGGAGCCGACAAGCCAAAGAGCCTTAAGGGTACTTATCTTGACGGGGTTGTTTTAGACGAATACGCGGAGATGAGGGAAAACGTTTGGGGTGAAGTCATAAGGCCTCAGCTTTCTGATAGAAAGGGATGGGCATTATTTGTGAGCACCCCTCACGGAAAGAATTCTTTCTATCGGCTGTATGATACGGCCCTAAATGGCCGTATTCAACCAAATGGCGA
>CAZLCH010000120.1:0-1979 GCA_964558025.1 uncultured Gammaproteobacteria bacterium
TTCAATGGTGACAGTACTACAGGAGTCACTCAACACCGGCGCTATTTTTGCCATGGAGCAGATTGGGGTTAAAAAATTCAGTGATTATGTTGAAGCCTTTGGTTTTGGTGAAAAAACAGGGATTGAACTTGAAGGGGAGAGCGGTGGTAATATTTCTAGTATTACGGGCGGAAAGGTTAAGGAAGTTTCGGCGGCGACGGCTTCCTTTGGACAAGGTATCACGGTTACTCCATTACAGATGGTTATGGCGTATGCGACCATCGCGAATGGAGGCAAATTATTAAAACCATATGTGGTGAAAGAAATTATTGACGCCAACGGCCAACATACTCTAACAACCCCAGCCCCGCCTCGTCGTGTTATTTCCGAACGTACTGCCTCACTTCTAACGGGAATGTTAATTAATGTCGTTGAAAAAGGTCACTCCAAAGCCTTAAAAACTGATGGATATTATATCGCTGGTAAAACCGGTACAGCACAGGTGGCTTCCAATATCACTAAAGGTTATAGTGGTGCCTATAATCACACCTTTATCGGTTATGCGCCGGCTAACAATCCCAAATTCGTAATTTTAACTAAAATCAATAATCCTAAAGATGCTCGGTTTGCGGAGTCAACGGCCGTACCTTTAGCGCGTGATATTACTCGTTTTTTGTTAAATCACTGGGAAGTAGAAAAAGATCGACCAAATGATAAATAGGATTGACTGATTCTTATAACGATGCTGTAATAGGACAACTCTCTATTATTATGAAGAAATTACTAAAAATACTCTTGGCCCGGGCGGCTAAAAAAATTATCTCAACCTACCAACCAGAAGTGATTGGCGTTACGGGTAGTGTTGGCAAAACAACGACTAAAGAAGCCATACGAACGGTGTTAGAAAGTTGTTTTTATATTCGCGCCTCATATAAAAATTATAATAATGAATTTGGTGTTCCGTTAACGATTATCGGGGCTGAGTCACCTGGTCGTTCGCTCAGTGGTTGGCGTACAGTTTTGCGTCAAGCCAAATCAATGATTATTAATCGTTCATCTGACTATCCGGCGATGTTAGTTTTAGAAATGGGTATTGATCGACCCGGTGATATGGATTATCTCACGGCGATTGCTCGACCAACACGAGCAGTTATAACACGGTTGGGGAGTGCTCATGCCGAATTTTTTGCTTCATTTGATCATCTTCATCAAGAAAAATTGCGTCTAGCTTCAGCATTGTCGACCAACGGTATTTTGATTTATAATTTTGAAGATGAAAAATTGCGTATGGCGGCTGATCGTTTTCCAGTTAAAACAATCAGCTACGGTTTTGCTCCCGAAGCTGAAGTGCGCGCCGAACATATTCAAATTAGTCTTGATAATCATACTAACATTATCGGTGTTACCTTTAAATTAGTTTATAATGGTTCAGCGGTGCCGGTCTTCATCCCTGGGGTAATTGGCCGACCAACAATTTTTTCGGCTTTGGCCGCGGCGGCAGTTGGTTTTAGTTATGATATGAATGCGCTGGAAATTGCTCATGCCCTCAAGAATTTTCAACTCCCGCCCGGTCGTTTACGTGTACTGTCAGGGATTAAGGCTTCAATTATTATTGATGATACTTATAATTCATCACCAGAAGCAGTGGTTGAGAGTTTAGCTGTTGTAAGAGAATTAGGTGAAAAGGGTAATAAAACGTGGGTGGTACTCGGTGATATGCGCGAATTGGGCGAAGCCAGTAAGGGAGCTCATGAAAAGATTGGTGCGATTTGCGCCGAGCAACCAATTGATTATCTTGTTACTGTCGGGTCAGAAGCTCGCTATATTAGTGAGGCGGCTATTGTTAGTGGTATGAATAAAACAGCGGTTCATCATTTTTCTGACGCAGTCTCAGCGGCGGAATTTATTGAATCACAGCTTAATGAACAAGATGTTATACTTATTAAGGGATCACAGGCGGTACGACTGGAAAAAATTGTGAAGCGATTATTAGCTGATCA
>CAZLCH010000121.1:0-1944 GCA_964558025.1 uncultured Gammaproteobacteria bacterium
GCCGCCTCACCATCAGGTGCAACTTGGGGTGTTGGTCAGTCAGGCTCTGTAATTACTTTTACTTCTGGTACCGATACAATTACCGCCACGCATTGCGTTATGATTGAAATTGGTTCAAATGCTACGAGTGGAGCCTCTGGTACAATTCAAATTACTAACCCTTCGGGTGCACAAACCGCCACACTAGTTATTGGTGGTACTTTTGCTGATTCAGGTACGGCTGGTTTAGCCATTGTCACCGCTGATCAAGTTTCGATTACTGCCACCGTTGATCCTGTATTGTCTTTTGCTGTCACCGATACAACGATTGGTTATGGAACCTTATCTTCTTCAGCGGCGCGTTGGGCAACGGGAGATACATTAGGGAATGGTAGCGCCACATCAGCCCATGATTTAACCGTGGCGACTAATGCCCCTTCCGGATACACAGTTTATGTCTTAGGTGATACATTGACAAGTGGATTGAATACTATTGACGCTATCGGTGGATCAGCGACAGCTTCAAGTCCTGGTACTGAACAATTTGGTTTCAAAGTCGGCGCTTCTGGTGGCAGTGGTGCGGCAGTGGCGCCATATAATGGTGCTAATTATGCTTATAATGCTAATGCTACTACTCAGGATGATATTGCTTCGGCTTCGGCGCCTTCAACAACAACAACTTTTAGTTTAACTTATATCGGTAATATTGCTACCACGACTGAGCCTGGTAGCTATGCTACCACGCTAACCTATACTGCCATTGGCAATTTTTAATCTCTTAGCGGTGCTTTTTTCTTGATATGCGTCAATTTTTCAGGTTCCGTATAGTCGTTGTTCTTAGCCTTATTTTTTTTGTTGTAATTAGCGCCATACCAGCTTCAGCGATGACGGTTTCTCCAGTGAGAATTGAGTTATCTGGCGACCCAGGTCATATTATTCAGAGTTCATTTAAGATTACCAACGACGAACAGGAAACAAAAAAACTTTACACTGTTTTTGAAAATTTTGAAGCTTTAGGTGAAACCGGTACTCCACATTTTACTAAAGCCAAAGAAGGTTTAGCTACCTGGTTACGAGCCCCGAGTGAAATTGAAATTACTGCCGGTGAAACCAAAACTGTTGATTTTAGTGTTGAAATTCCTGCCGTGACTGAACCAGGCGGTTATTTTGCCGCTATTTTTTTAAGCTCAGTTCCCCCTGCCTCAACCCCGGGTGAAGTAGCAATTGGTTCACGGATTGGTAGTTTAGTTTTGTTCCGAGTTAATGGTGATATAAAAACTGGTGGGTCATTACTTGAATTTGCTACCAAAGACAAGAAAAAAGTATATTCTGCTCTACCAATTAATTTTTATTATCGTTTTAATAACACCGGTGCCGACCGTGTTTTGCCTAAAGGATCACTAACAATTAAAAATACTATCGGCTTATCAAGTGCTATCATCGATGTTAACCCAAGTCAGGGTAATGTTCTACCTGACAGTATTCGTCGTTTTGAAATATGGTGGCGAAGTAAGCATGATACTGAAGCAGTGCCAAAATTTCCACCCGAAAATCAAAGTTTTATTGAGAGTGTAAAATACCAATGGAATAATTTTGCTTTTGGCCACTACTCGGCGCGCTTAGCGATTGATTATGGTAATGCCGATCCAGCTAAAGCCACTTTTTCTCTTTGGGTTTTTCCGTGGCAGTTATTGTTAGTTGAGTTAATTATTCTTCTTCTACTCTTTATTATTCTTCGTTTTGGCCTGCGCCGATATAACAAATGGATTATTAAGCGTGCTCGTTCTTAAAGTTTTTTGTGAAAAAACAAAAATTTTCTTCCAGCCAACTTTTAAGTGTGCTGGTTATCAGCTTTGTTATTATCTCAGTGATAATAACTTCTTCAGCGCTTGCTTTGACGACTCTTATTGCCGCTCAAGTTGATGTTGGCTCCCCCGCCGTGATTGTTATTACTAGTGTCACTGC
>CAZLCH010000122.1:0-1933 GCA_964558025.1 uncultured Gammaproteobacteria bacterium
AATAATGGCGCAGACTAAAACGGCCATATAATTAACTTCTACCATATAATTAAAATTAATTAATAATATCTCTTTGATAAGATATTAATTTAAAATAGTAATACTAATCTGTAGAGTCGTCGCGAACATTACCCATAACATATATGGAATATTAATATACACGACCCAACGTTTATAACAAATAATCGCAAATAAGGCCCACATTAGCGTTCCAAGCACTAAAATAATATCAAGACACGCCAACCAGTTATTTTTTAAACTAAATTCTAAAGGTGTATACAAAGCGTTAAATAACAAATTAAGAGCAAAGGGTATCGCTACGATACGTGGAATTTTTTTATGATAAACTTCGTAAAATACAACTGCGAACGAAGCGCTGATAAAAATATAAAGAATTGTCCAGATCGGAGCAAAGACCCAGGCGGGTGGCGCCCACTCGGGTTTTAAAAGTAAAGTATACCATTGATAGGTAGTCATATATATTATTATATCATATTGTGGGCTATATAACTGCTATGTATGGTATAATTTAAAAGAATAAAATCATTTTCAATTGAACATATGCGAACTAACGCTACTCTTCCTATTCTCTCATCTTCATCACATCACTATCGCCTATTAGTTTTTTGGATCGGTATTGTGGCTACCATTGCCTACCGCGCTATCATCATTATTAGTCATTATGATCAAACCTGGGCTGATATCGCCTGGTATATTGGTACGATTGGTTTTGTCTGGTATTTTGGTCACCGTTATCATATTGAAAAAAAACGTGACCATGTCATTATCGTCAGAAAACTTATTAAGAAAATAAAAAACAAGCAACCGCTTGATTCGGAAGATACTGCCGCACTTGAATATACACTGACAAGTTTGATCTCTAGTAAATCACGCTGGAATTATATTGCGATTTTCATTGCCTCGGGTTTGGCGTTGGTTTATGATCTGGTGTTACGTTTCCTCTTTATATAATTTCTATAATAGTCGCGACTACACTCTTACCTCCTCTGACAAAGGTAATAGTTTCACCAACTTTTTTCCCCATAACAGCAACGCCCAACGGTGAGTTATGGGAAATAATATTCTGAGCAGGATCAACCTCACTTGAACCCAAAATCATATATTGTTTTCTTTTGCCATCAACTTCAATAGTCACACTAGAGCCTAAACCGACTATCTCAAGACTACTTGGTTTTTTTATTACTATCGCCTGCCTCAGCCGAGTTTCAAGTTCAAGAATCATTGCATTGACTGCCCGCAACCTACCTTTGGCAATCTGATAAGCGGTATTTTCCGAAAAATCTCCGCCGGCGGCTAAAGTCGCAACTTCTTCCATCAAACGCAAACGCGTCACTTTTTTTAAGTGCTCTAATTTTGCTTTTAGTTTGTCGTAGGCAACTTGGGTGAGATGAGGGTCAAAGGTTGAACGAGCTCCTTTTTCTGAACGACGAAAGGGAATACGCATAATAGTAATCCGTAAAATGGCACGGGCGGTAGGAATCGAACCCACGCTAGAGGTTTTGGAGACCCCTGTACTACCATTATACTACGCCCGCGTAGGCCCGTGGGGTGGGCTTAACCAAAATTTATTTGGTTTCTCGGTGCAAGGTATGCTTACGAGCTTTCTTTGAGAACATCATTAGCTCAAGACGACCTTTTAGGGTTTTCTTGTTTTTATGAGTACGGCGAATTTCACCTGTCTCAGTACATTGCATTTTTATCATGTTATCTTGGGACATAAAAAAATTGTTAGTTATAACTTTATAAACTTTTCACACTTGGTGGTGGGCCGGGTAGGATTCGAACCTACGAAGGCGAAAGCCAACAGATTTACAGTCTGCCCCGGTTGGCCGCTTCGGTACCGACCCTGATAAAATAAAATATTAAAAAGAGGCCGATAAGAGCCCCTACGATTATAACATAATGGAGGAAA
>CAZLCH010000123.1:0-1901 GCA_964558025.1 uncultured Gammaproteobacteria bacterium
AAAAATATTATCACCTAATATCATCACCACTGAATCTGAGCCAATAAACTTTTCTCCAATAATAAAACCCTCGGCAATTCCCCGTGGTACTGCTTGAATTTCATAAGTAAAATGAGCTTTAAATTCAGAGCCGTCACCTAATAATTTTAGATACTCTTCACGATGATTAGGACTGATAATAAATAAAATTTCGCTAATACCAGCTTTGAGCAACGTATTAAGGGGATAATAAATCATTGGTCGGTTATACACCGGCACCAATGTTTTACTGATAATTTTAGTACAGGGATAAAGCCGTGTCCCTTCACCAGCGGCTAGAATAATACCTTTCATATATAATCTAAAGCTACCTTACAACGTTTTAACGTATTCGTCCACTGCTGACTGCCAGGAACGAAGGGGTGGGCGCTTTGTATTTAATAGTTGGGAGTAGTGAGGTCGCCTGGCCGCTCTTTTAAGACTTTGACTGGAAATTTTTTTAACTTGTATATTATTCAACTTTAAAACTTTTAAAAAATAATGTGCGGCTGAATACCAACTGGCAGTACCTTCATTAACCAGATGATAGACACCAAAACCAGCCTCGCTTTCGAGTAAACGCATGGTCGCGACGGCTAAATCATCAGCATAGGTGAAAGATCCACTCTCATCAGTTATTGCTTGAATTTCACTACTACTCTGAGCCATCGCTCGTATAAATTCGAAAAAACTTGGCTTAGCATAGCCTGCCTTACCCATCTTGCCAAATAAATGAGCCGTACGAATTAAATACCAGCGCAAACCACGTCCACTTAAACGTAATAATTCCTTTTCTCCTTTTAGTTTACTGATACCATAAGCATTAAGAGGCGCGGGCTCAGCATTCTCATCATATCCTTCTTTAATATCACCAGCGAAAACGTAGTCAGTTGAATAATGGATCAGTAGACAATTATATTCAAGTGCGATCTCCGCTAAAAAACCAACAACCGTACAGTTGAGCAACTCAGCCTGTGCGGCACCAGCTTCAGTTTCACAACCATCAACGTCATTATAGGCAACTGTGTTGATGATAACATCAGGTTTAAGTTCAGAAATTTTTTTTTCTAATAACGTTTTATCTGTCACGTCAATATCATCTTTATCCCAACCAATAAAATTATGATCTTGGTATACATGGGCTTGGTGCATCAACGCCGTGCCAAGATTACCATGCGCCCCTAATAATAAAATTTTCATACGTTAAACTCGGCCGCTGAGAATGGTTTCAAGGTATTGCTGTACTTCAAGTTGTTCATCAAAAAAATTATCGAGTTTCAGAATAATCATTGTTTGTAAATATTTCGGTACAATATTATGTAAATAACGCAAAGCATTCAAATTAGTTAACCGTCGAGGATTGCCGGTAAAACGACTGAAAAGTGAATGGGAAACCGGTGCAATAATTGAACACAAGACTGGATGATGATCAAGGGCAAAAAGATTACTCTGATAAACTTTTGAGCGATGAAGTCGATCAGCTTCTAATGAAGCAGTATCAAGACAAATACCACCAACGCCTGGACGAGCTAAAGCTTCTTCGGTAAATTCTGAATTTTTCAAATCAAGGGAAGGATTTTCAATTAATATCGTTTGCTTCGCCTCTATGCGACGATTGGCGATAGTGTAGGCTTCAGGTACGGGAGGTAAACTAAATAGTGAAGTGTTGTATTTATGAACTAGGTATTCAATTTCACTGTCATCAGCATCAAGGGGCAACTGTACATACGGAATTTTAATGACTGAGCTTTTTTCCAACTGACGATAAATCTCTCGGCGAATCGCCAAGGGAACATTATATAAAAATAAGCCCAGTTCAGTGACTTGTAATGTTCTAAGACTTTCAAATTTAGCTTGCCAATCGTATGGCTGGGTACACACCA
>CAZLCH010000124.1:0-1900 GCA_964558025.1 uncultured Gammaproteobacteria bacterium
AGACCGGTTTTAGCGCTGATTACCGTTCCATTAGTATCAAGTAATCCGGCTCGCCGATTAAGGACTTTACCACTATTATCAAATAAAGTGATTACTGCCCAATCATCGATCATTTTTTTGTCGATTTTTGGAGAGATGGTGTCAAAACCTTTAAAATCTGAGAATTTTTCAAGATAACCGATTGCGGCAGTATCACTTGAGGCAATCGGCCCATACTGTGGAAAACTGGACACTACTTTATTACTTGTCGAGTCAAAATGAGCCTCAATAGTAATTTTGTTTAATATAATTATTGTCCCTATGACAGTTTCGGTACTGTCTTCTTGGGCAAGAATGTTGTCGGATATTAAAGACAACAAAAGAAATAGTACAATTGCTGTAATTTTCATTATTTTTGTACTCCTTTTTTGTTTTGGTTTCAGAGCTTTTTTAAAGATCTCCTTGTCTCTAGTACTATCACTTATTTACTAATATGTCAAATAATACCTAATATTAAATAAAATTTACTGAGTTTAGATTTTTTTAGAAATTAGCTAAAGCAGTTATTATAAGTATGATATGATATAATTATGAAAAAATCTCATAGCATTATTGTAGTAGTAATTGGATTTATTTTTATCATCCTTTTTATTAAACAAAGATTTATAACACCTATGGAGCCATCTTCAGCCACAACCAATCCAACTAATCAACTTGACCCTGAACAAGATTATATTATTAATCAAAAAGGTACCGAAGTCCCCTTCTCTAGTCCATTATATTATGAGAAGCGAGCCGGAACATATTTAGCCGCTGATACAAAACAGCCAGTCTTTCGTTCCGAGCAAAAATATGAATCAGGTACTGGCTGGCCAAGTTTTTGGGCACCAGTTTCGCCTGAAGCTATTAAGACTAAAGTTGATATGAGTGGTGGACTTGAACGTACCGAAGTTTTATCAACCATTGGCGGTCATCTCGGTCATGTTTTCCCTGATGGGCCAGAACCGACTGGTTTACGTTACTGTCTTAATGGTGATGCCCTCATCTTTATACCTGATGAACAAAAAGAATGAATAATCTATCACCTACTGATAATAAAAGCCTCTGATCAGAGGCTTTTATATAATATATTCTTCTTTATTTCTATTTCTGAGTTGTCTTCATTTCTTCAATTTCTTTAGTTTGTTGATCAATAATCGTTTGAGCTAATTTAAGAATTTCCGGATCTTTGCTTTTTGTTAAAGCGAGACGTGCCATTTCAACTCCACCTTCGTGATGAACAATCATTTGTAAAAGGAATTCTTTATCAAAATCGTCTGGATCAGTATTTTCTAAGAGTTTTAATGTGTCCTGGCCCATTATTTCCAGTGAATTTTTTGACATTAATCGACTCATAGCCTCTGATGATCCGTAGAATCTATCATTGCGGTTCATCATACCGGCGTTTGGTCCATAAACATAGGCCATTGTTTGTGTTTTTAAAATACCAAAACAAAATCCAATCCACATAAGAAGAAAGGCACAAAAAAGAATAATCAGTGATTTAAAAAGCCAACACATCCAGCACTTCCCTACCCCTGAGTGATGATAACAACCACAAGACATCGGCGTTGGTGGTACAGTTGATTTTAGAGACGAAATAACTTTTTTTGTTTTTGCCATAGATTTTATTATTTTATTACTCTCCTATGTATTATAGCATACTATACTTACGCGTGTATAGTTATTTTGTTTCTAGTTCGCTGATAATATCAAGATAGCGATCCCAACGGGTAATAGTTGAGCCTTCACCTAAAAACAGTTTTCTGTTTCTATTAAGATCATAAATTAAAAAACTATTAAAAGTTGTCGCTTCAGGAAGTTTTGGATTAATAACAAGGTAGTTATAGAGACAAAGGTAAAGTTATGGACTATAAAAAAC
>CAZLCH010000125.1:0-1883 GCA_964558025.1 uncultured Gammaproteobacteria bacterium
ATTAAGCCCAATACCAGAAGTGTTGTGCGTCAATGAAATGAAATGGTCAATTTTCAAGTGAGGTTCTTTTGTTAGATGGCCTAATTCGTTACCTATATCAAAAATTTTTAAAGATTCTGGGATCATTTTTGTCACCTTTTTTGTTTATTTTTTGAATTATTTTTTTGTTGGTCATATCTTAGCTATTTTATAAAAACGAGTCAAGCCAGCAAATTGCTGGCTTAAAAAATACGTTATTACTAAAATCATTTAAACCAACCTTCATCAGCAACCATCTCCCCCTTTTCAGTAGGTAATTCGCGAATAATCTGACGGCTCTTTTTATTTAATCGCTCGGGTGTAATTACTTTCACGGTTACTAATAAATCACCGCGCTGTTTGCTACGCACATACGGCACCCCTTTTCCTTCCAGCTTAATCAGTGTGCCACTTTGCGTACCAGAAGGAATTTTTAATTGCACTTCTCCGTCAAGGGTTAATAATGGCACACTCCCACCCAGAGTGGCCAAAACAAAACTTACTTGCTTTTGTGTTACAAGATTATAACCTTCGCGCTTAAATATTTTATCTGGCCTTACGCGAACATTTAAATACAAACTTCCGGCAGTAGCACCTCTTTCCCCTGGTTCGCCTTCGCCCGTTAGCTCAATGGTTTGTCCGTCAGCAATGCCAGCTGGAATTTTTACTTTCAATTCTTTCACACCAGGTTCGTGTCCCTTGCCCTTGCAACGGCTGCAGTGTTTATCAGCCTGCTTACCTTGCCCCAAACAAACTGGACACATTGCTCGGGATCTCATTTCGCCCAAAAAAGTTCTTTGCACCTGCTGAACCTCTCCTTGTCCCCCGCAAGTAGCACAAGTGGTTATTTTGCTACCAGGTTCAGCGCCAGTACCCTTACATTTGTTGCAAATGATATTTTTTTCAAAACGTAATACTTTTTCCGTGCCAAATACCGACTCTTTAAAATCAATAGCTGTAGTGAATTGCAAATCTGCTCCACTTCTCGGGCCAGCCCGGCGTGAACGTCCGCCGCCAAAAATGTCGCCCAAACCAAACATATCCCCCAAATCCCCTAAATCATTAAAATCAACCCTAAAGCCGCCAGTGTTAAACCCACCACCTGCCCGTGCAAAATCCTGCCAATTAAATCCGCCTGGGCCACCAGCTTGATCAAAAGACGCCCCAAACTGATCATACTGCTGGCGTTTTTGCGGATTGCTCAAAACCTGATAAGCCTCGTTGATTTCTTTGAACTTGGCATCACTCCCGCCGTGCTTATCAGGATGGTGCTCATGAGCCAGTTTACGAAAAGCTTTTTTAATGTCATCCTGGCTGGCACTTTTATTAACTCCTAAAATTTGATAATAATCTTTGGCCATTTGTTAGAATTTTGAATGTAGAATTACGAATTAAGAATATTTTAAAAAAATAAAGGTAAACGCACTGATTATTATAATCATTTACGTTTACCATAATGGGAACTAAAGGCGAACTTTTTCGACAAAAGTACTTGGATGACCTTTGGGTACTGGCAAAAGACAATATGGCCTCAGTTTTTCTTTAATACCCTTTAATCCCGTGAACGATCCTTCTTTAATCCATCCTTTTTCTTTTTTAATACCCTTCTTAGTAACCCGAACTAAATGTTTTTTGGGATCAACAACAACCACTGTATATTTATTGTCAAGAGTATCCTTAACAATAATTGTTTTTCCGTGTTCAAGCTTACTAATATCAATATCAAATTCCGTTTCATACTTTGGTCGTCTTTGTACTCGATTTAATTTTTTTTTCATTACTTTTCCTTTTTTTGTTTTTAATTTCTACTTATAGTAAACGTATAATTATAAATTGTCAAGGTCTAATCAGTTTTAAAGCCAATT
>CAZLCH010000126.1:0-1879 GCA_964558025.1 uncultured Gammaproteobacteria bacterium
TATTCATGATTATTTTATAAAGTCTTAAAATAGAAAATATGATTAAAAAATATATTAAGAATATATAAACGAAAAGTAGGAAGAGAAGCTCATCCCAAGAATAAGAAAAACTCAATAAATTCAAAAGTATAAAAAAAATGAAGTGAATAGAGAATATAAAAATATATATCCTCAATATTTTTTTCTTCTGATTTCTATTAATTTCTACCAATAGAGGTCTCGAGCTTCCAATAGGGATAATAAGATAACTTGCACACCAAAAAGCGAAACAAAAATAACAAATTATCACAAAAACCCACCTAGAACTACTTACATATAATGATACGCAATATAATATTATTAGGAATATAATAGAAATAATATCAAGAGCGTATATTAAATTTTTTCGTCTACTTTGAAAAGCTAAAACACTAATTTCTTGTTCTGTCATTGCAAACTCCTTCTTATTTTTTTATTTTAAGTTTTGTATTTTATCTTTTATATTTTATATCTCCCCGCCCCGACTTGTTAAACACCCCGAACGACCTTATAACAAACCAGTAAAGGCAACGCCTTAGCGGGGAAATTATTATCTTTTTAAAAAACCAACCATCTTTAATCCATGGTGTATTCACGCATAGATAATTGTGCTTCAAGTTGCTTTACAGTTTCAATTACCACTGACACTACGATTAAAAGACTGGTACCACCAATCGCCAATGATTGGATACCGGTAAAGTAGCGCATCACAAGCGGCAACACGGCAATGATACCTAAAAATAATGCTCCGACAAAGATAATCTTATGGGTCATGTATGACAAATATTCAGACGTATGTCGACCCGGACGAATACCCGGGATAAAGCCGCCTTGTTTTTGCAAGTTTTCCGAAATCTGATCCGGTCGGAAAACAATTTCCGTATAAAAATAAGTAAAAGCAACTACAAGAATAAAATAAGTGATGCCATAGACCAACTGATTTTGGAAAACATCAATAACCCATTGTGCCGCTTCAGCCAAACGCGGGCTACGAGCGTTCACAAAAAACTGTGCCGCCAGAGAAGGGAAGAGCAGAACTGAAATCGCAAAAATAATTGGAATAACACCAGCCATATTTACGCGTAATGGTAGATGTGTGGTTGAACCGCCAAAAGCGCGATTACCACGAATCTGTCGAGCATACTGAACTGGAATATTACGCTGACCTTCGTTAATAATAACTACTCCGACGACAGTAATAATGACAATCGCCACCATACCGATTAAGGTCAAAAGCATTGATGAATCGTAGTTTACTAGGATCTGTTGAACGGCAAGTGGCAAACCAGAAATAATACCAGCAAAAATCATCAAAGAGATACCATTACCGATTTTTTTCTCGCTGATCAATTCACCAAGCCACATTAAGAAAATCGTTCCGGCTGTCACTGTTAACATGATTGAGATAAGATCAAAAGGTTGTAAATTTGGTAAAATACCAGATCCGGAATTACGTAAAAGAGAAATCATAGCATAAGCCTGAATCAAAGAAAACGGTACCGTCGCCCACCGTGTCCACATATTAATTTTTTGTCGCCCTGCCTCTTCTTTATTCATTTCTTCAAGTTTGGGAATTAACATGGTCAACAGCTGAAAAATAATCGAAGAAGTAATATAAGGGCCTACACCCATCATCACAATCGAAAAATTCTCCATTCCCCCACCAGAAAATAAATTAAGTAATCCAAGGATTTCATTAGAAGCAAAGAATTGACGTAAAGCCGTTGGATCAACACCAGGAATCGGAATATGGGCCGCTAAACGAAAAATAGCTAACATACCTAAAACAAACAGAACGCTGTTTCTAATTTCACGATCGCGCCAAATTTTAGCTAATTTTTCCATAATTTTTAAGAGATAT
>CAZLCH010000127.1:0-1847 GCA_964558025.1 uncultured Gammaproteobacteria bacterium
ATCCCGGCTTTTAATGTCAGCCGTCAGTTGCCGGCTGTCTTAGAACAGGTTTATCCTTTGGTGGATGAGATTGTAGTGGTTGATGATGCTTCCTCTGATCACACAGGCTTAGTAGCGGAAAAAGCTGGCGTACACCTTATTTCTCACCCACTCAATCGTGGTCAGGGGGCGGCGCTCAAAACTGGTACTGATTATGCCCTGCGTCATGGGGCTGATATTATTATTCACTTTGACGGTGACGGCCAATTTCGGGCCACTGATATAACACGAGTGATTGAGCCCTTATTACAGAATAAAGCTGATGTTGTTTTTGGCTCTCGTTTTTTAGACAACACGACTGTTATGCCACGCTTTAAACTTTTGTTTATCATGCCCTTAGCCCGATTTATTAACCGTACTTTTTTTAAGATACGTTTAACTGATCCCCAAAGCGGTTTTCGTGCTTTTAATCGCCAAGCCGCCTATGCGCTTGACTGGCAACAGGATCGGATGGCACACTGTAATGAAATTCTAATCGCCGCTCACCAGAAGCATCTACGGATTGTTGAAGTACCAATTACTGTGACGTATGAGGAATTTGGCCAGCGTTTTTCTGGCGGTTTAAAAATTCTACGAGATTTATTTTTAGCCGGTCTTAACCATTAATGATATGATACAAGAATTACTTGCTCTACTCGTTATTTTTTTCTTTTTGGTTCGTTTAGGTATTCAGTTACAGCGTGACCAGATTAAGCGTAGTCAATTTATTTTTTGGCTGATTTTTTGGCTGGTGGCCGGTATCGTCATTTTATATTTACAAGAAATTGATCGTTTTGTGGCGCGACTTGGTTTTTCTAGTTCAGGTATTGAGGTTCTCTTATATGTGGCGGTGGCTGTTATTTTTTATTGGCTTTTGCGTTTACGTCTCAAATTTGAGCAACTGGAAAAAAATATCACCACCTTAACTCGTCTCCTTTCTCGTACAACGCCGGCGGACAAATCTAAACATGATTCTAGTTCATCCTTAACCTAGAATTATTTTTTATCTATGAAGATTGCCCACATTGTTTCAACTTTTCCGCCCTACAAGGGCGGTATGGGCAATAGTGTGTATTATTCAGTGCGCGAGATGGCCAAACTTGGTCATACTAATATTGTTTTTACACCGGCCTATGATCGTTCACTACCACGTCATGAAGTTATGGCGCCGAACCTTGAAGTCATCCGTCTCCCAGCTTTAGTGGCTTTTGGTAATGCTGGGATCATTCCTCAATTATTATGGAAAATTAGAGATTTTGATATTGTTCATTTTCATTACCCGTTTTATGGCGGCGGCGAATTATTATTATGTGGTCTTTTGTTTACACGGGCGAAATTTATGGTCCATTATCACATGGACAGTATTGGACGGGGGATCAAGGGAATAATTTTTCGTACGTACGGGTTTTTTTTCTTACCGATTATTGCACGGGCGGCACGCTTAATTACCTGTGCGTCGCTTGATTATGTTAAGCATTCTGATTTAAGACATTATTATCTTTCTCATAAAGATAAATTTGTCCAGATTCCGTTTGGTGTTGATATTGATCAGTTTTCCCCCGGGAAAAAATTACCGGTTCCAACCATTTTGTTTGTAGGAGGTCTTGATACGCAACATAATTTTAAGGGCATCGCTGAATTGATTAATGCCTTTAGTGAGATTGCCCCTGATTATCAGTCAGCTCGACTTTTGATTGTTGGTAAAGGTGATCTCGAAGAGCATTACCAGCGACATATAAAAAAACTTGGCCTCAGTACCCAAATTTCAATTTTAAACTCAGTGTCTGACTCAGTATTAGCTGATTTATTTAAAGGCGCGTGGGTAACAG
>CAZLCH010000128.1:0-1775 GCA_964558025.1 uncultured Gammaproteobacteria bacterium
ATCGTTTTACCCTGCGTATTAACGGAAACACGGATGGTAAAATTTTTCGAGGGGTTAACTTGAGCTGATAATGATTGGATACCAAGAGTGGCTGAGTATGTAATAAAGGGAACAATAACCATCATCACGCTTAACATAATTGTTAAGCCGATGTTGATATTTTTATAGACTATGAGTTTTTTATTTTTTTTGTCCTTTGGTGCCATTGCCATACTATTATACAACAAATTAACAAGATTATTAATGAAAGTGGCCATAATAAACCTTTGGCTAAGAACGTATCGCGTT
Source organism: uncultured Gammaproteobacteria bacterium (assembly GCA_964558025.1). Classification (GTDB taxonomy): domain Bacteria; phylum Patescibacteriota; class Patescibacteriia; order Patescibacteriales; family Patescibacteriaceae; genus Patescibacterium. The sequence goes on from CAZLCH010000128.1 coordinate 289, forward strand.
CAGTCGCTGGACTCCATTCAGCACTGCGAACATTTCCGGCGCGATCAAAAGCATAAACAGTAATCGGATGAGCTAAAATTTGATCTTGTAAAACATAGGTTGTACCGCTTTTCACAATCCCTAAATTACCTTCCTTAATTTCATAGTGATCAATGCCTGATTGATTATCCACTGCTGAAAAACTGATAAATTTTTTATTGTCAAAGACTGATGGATCATGCCCCATATAAATCGTAAATGGTTCTGGCGGTAGCTTGTCACTATCAATAATGTTCTGCCATTGGTCTTCTGGTTTTTCTCGCTGTTCAATGACTGTGATACTTAAATCTTCATTATTAACGGTAATTGGCGTACCGCGACCGTCGTTAGCATACGCCACTAGTGAAACCGGTAAAATTGTCACCGTCCCTGGGGCAGTGACTGTAAAAGCAATTGTAAATAATAAAGCGTCAGTCTTATTAAAACCACCTGGGGTTCCGCCCGTGAAACTAATTGAAGCACTATTTGATTGAGGTGCGACTGACGGCTTATTGGTCCATAATGTTAAATCAGACCCACCCAAACCAATTGCGCGAACATATAATGAACCATTATCAGTCTTTAAACCAACCAAACCTTCAACCGCGTTTATTTGTTTACCCTCAGTATTAAACCTCACTTCAGCCATTACTTTATCTTCTGCCGCCATTGGGGTTGTCTGCGCACGAATAAAAGCTCGCGCCGCCAAAACTGTTTGTGGAAGCACTATTATCGCCAGCAACAAAAGACTACTAACGACAGAAACAATAAAGCGATAAAAATAAAATAATTTCATAATCAATTATCGATTCCATTCAAACAACATAATTGAAAAATCAACTGAATTGACATTATTATCTTTGTTGATATCAACACACGGATTTCTAAATGGTGGGCTTGTCTTCCAAAAAGCCAATAAAATAGAAAAATCAATTGAATTAACTTTGTCGTCATTATTAAAATCAGCGCCATGACAGACTCTAGTTTCAGGCTCAATTGGTGAAGTGGGTGGTATGACTGGGGTTACTGGTACGCTGGGTGTACCCCCTCCACCGCCACCGCCACCTCCACCACCGCCTCCACCGCCTCCACCGCCACTGGCAGTAATCGAAAAAGTACGAGTCGCTTCGGAAGAATCACCAGCAAAATAAACTTTAACTCTAAAAATATAGGTCCCAGGTACTGGTACAATGGCCGTTAAGTTGGTATTCCAGCTTTCACCCGGATCAAGTAGCTTAGCCGCTGAAGCATAATAGACATCATCTCCCCCACCACATTCATTAGCGAGACTACTGACAACACACCACTCATAATCATACTCAAAAGCAATGAGACCTTCGTTGGTTAAGGTAACATTAGCGGTGACGTTAGGTACAACCGTGGCAGTGACACTATTAATAATAATCTCGGCGGGTGAGCCAACATCAACTTGAGCGGCAATAAGAGTCGTCAAAGCAAGCGCTGAAGAA
>CAZLCH010000129.1:0-1770 GCA_964558025.1 uncultured Gammaproteobacteria bacterium
AAAACTAAAAGGCCATTCATAATTGAGCTGACGCGCTATAATCGCAATCACAAAGGCCACTAATTCACCAAAAATAATACCAATCGTACCCCCGGATACAGTGATGGCTACTGCTTCAACAAGAAACTGCGCCATAATATCAAAACGGCGCGCGCCCACGGCTTTCCGCAAACCAATTTCACGCGTTCGTTCCACCACGCGAATCAACATAATATTCATAATACCAATCCCGCCCACTAACAATGACAAAGCCGCCATGGCGCCTAAGAAAAATTTTAAACCATTGGTAATAGAGGTTAAGATATTAAGCGCATCACGGGCACTGCGCACGGAAAAATCATCACTCTCCCCGCTCTGATCGTTAATATCATGTCGTTCACGCAAGGTCGCTTCAACATCTTTGATACTTTGATCAATATGATCTTCGCCATCAACTTTGGCGCGTAGTAAACCAAGATGACGTACGCCGGCAATCGTCCGTTGCATGGTCGTGATGGGTAAAAATACTTGATCATCATAATTTTGAAAGGCGACCGTACCGCGCTCGGCCATTACACCTATCACCGTGTACCCACCGCTTTTTAAGCGGACGGTTTGTCCAACCGCCTCGCTTTGTCCAAACAATTCATCTTTAACCGTACTACCAAGTACGAGGACGCGTGCCACGCCATCAACTTCTTCTTGACTAAAAAATCTACCTTCAACCACTTCCCCACCTTCAACCTCTAAGTAATCAGCACTGGTACCACTTAAATTTGTATCATAGGTTTCTTCCCGCCACGTTAATGTTCCGACGCCGCGCGTAAACGGGGCTACGGCGGTAATATAAGGGGCATTACTTTTGTTGCGTAGAGCATCAGCGTCTTCAAGGGTTAAAGTCGTAATAGCGACACCCATGACCGACGCCGGCGGACCATTTTTTTCTGATTTTCCTGGTAAAACACCAATCAAGTTTGAACCGAAATTCTGAACTTGCGAAAGAATCAATGATTGTGCACCTGCCCCGATCGCCATGATAATAATAACCGCCGCCACACCAATGACAATTCCCAGCATGGTTAAAAGGCTACGACGACGATTGGCATTAAGAGCGCGAAAAGCGCCTTTGATCAATTGTGAGTAATACGTATAGTTCACAATATAAAAAAAATAAAAACGGTAATTATTCAGTTAACTATTTTAGTGTCTCGCCTTCTTTCGCAAAACGACGATGAGTTACTTTTTGATCAGAAACAATCAAACCGTCTTTAACACTAATAATACGTTTAGCATGCTCGGAAGTGTATGTTTCATGGGTAACAAGAATAATGGTATTACCGGCGTTGTTTAAATCTTGTAAAATCTTCATCACCTGTGTACCTGATTTTGAATCAAGGTTACCAGTTGGTTCATCAGCAAAAATAACCGAAGGGTTGTTAATTAAGGCGCGGGCGATTGCGACACGCTGTTTTTCACCGCCAGAAATCTGATTAGTAAAATAATGAAGACGGTGCCCAAGACCAACCATGCGTAAAACCTCTTCCGCTCGCTTAGTAGGATTGATTTTTTTATCATGAGCGTACAGTAGCGGTAATTTAACATTTTCTAACACCGTGGTACGGGGCAATAAATTAAAGGCTTGAAAAACAAACCCAATTTTTTCATTACGTAAACGAGCGAGATCATCGTCAGATAAATCCATGACGTTGGTATCTTCAAACGCAAAAACACCGGAACTAGCACGGTCAAGAAAACCAAGAATATGCATTCAGGTTGATTTGCCTGAACCGG
>CAZLCH010000130.1:0-1752 GCA_964558025.1 uncultured Gammaproteobacteria bacterium
CCTCGATAGCCCAAAACGATGGAGATTGCGCGGTAAATGTCCGACTAAACAAAGATGAAATTAGGTTTTCAAACCAGTTAATTAATTATATTAATCTTGTAATAAAAACGGCTGCTATCAGGGCAGGAGTACATTATTCGGATATTACGGAGGCGTTTTTTGACCATCGTCTATGCGAAACCGATTCGACAAATTCTGCAGTTAACGGTGTGACGTTCGGAAACGACGGACCTAATGGATATGGCCCGATAGGTAATGAAGGATTTCATCCTAACCGGCTGGGGCATAGATTGCTAGCAGTAAAATTAATAGATTCAACTAATAATTTGTCCAACCAAATGCCGCTTGCAGATCAAACAGCTAATTTACCGAGTGAGAATTTCGGATTAGATATTCTCGCTGCACCTGTGTCAGGGAGAAGCAATCTTAAAGCCATTAGCTTTGATGAGAATATGACAGACGATACTTTAATTGCGGGAGAATCTTCAAGTCTCATTCTCGACGGTGAAGAACATAGCTTAAATCCTAACCAGAAATACGAAGTTGAGTTGCATTCAAATCCTATAGAACTAGGCGAAGTTACTACTGACGAAGATGGTAATGTAACATCAAGTTTTACTATACCAGTGGATGTTGAGATTGGTTTACACACTGTGCACGTTTTTGGTAAAAATGTTAACAACGAATACATCGACATTCAAAAAGTAGTTTTTGTTGGGGCTAGTAAAAATGATTACGACGGAGATGGCTCCATTAACGGTTTAGACACCTGTCCGCTAGATATAAACATGTTCGTAGACATGGATGGCGACGGTATCGATGATGTTTGTGATCAAGATATAGATGTAAACTATCCATTAGAAGAGCAAGTAGAAAACGATGAGACAATAATACCTGAAACAGAAAACCCAGTCCTCGACCAAGCGACTAATAACATTTCTTACACATCCACTCCTAAATTTAATCAGTTTGGTAGTCGTCAAGATAACTCCCCAGGATTATCAAGTAAATATATTGCGTCCTATGAAAATGAAAATGTTCAAGATAATCCAGCTGTTGAAATTAAAAAATATAAAAAGAGCCCCAAAAAGAAAAATGAAAATTCGGCGATACTTGGTGAACAAAGTATCGGAGAAGACAAAAGTAACAAAATTAAAATTCTTCTAATACTAGTATTATTTATAATCATAATAATGGGTGTAATATGGAGCAGAGAAGATAAGCTGGGTAAATAATGACCAATAAACTTAAAAAATACTCAAAAATTGAAATATCAATATATATACTGACAGTCTTACAGATTATCTCCTATATATTCTTGGCTTATGTTAATTACAAAACAGGTCATGACGACAATCCTTCAGATTATGATTGGATGGGAGAAATATTTCCTGCCGCAATTTTCGTAATTTTTGGCACCATCAACTTACTATGTTTTATTATTTATCTATACAACTGTTATGTGAAAAAGATAAAGCCTAAGGCTACCATACTAATTTCGATCATTACCCTAGCACTTCTTTACGTTTTTATGAATCCAGTTATTGATTATTTCTATTACTTAAATAGATAATATCCTGTGACTATATATTGTATAGTCACAGGTGTTTTTGAATTGGATGTATTACGTGAATGGTTTTGAGTTGAAATAATTTTTTAGGGGTACCGAGTGATATTTTTTATTGTGTTATGTTTGAGGTTGGTCGGTGTTTGACCAAAGAATTCGTCTGATTGACAAGCCGGCGGAGCGTC
>CAZLCH010000131.1:0-1749 GCA_964558025.1 uncultured Gammaproteobacteria bacterium
TGATCAGCTCAAGTGACTTAACAATTAAAATTTGCCTCTCAGCAATTGACTCTGAGGCGGTGTTAAATGTTTGTAATGTGCGTGACTTAATAAAAAAGCTGAGACTTGAAAGTATAACTAGTGATACGAGCAAATAGGGCAAAAGTACTTTAAATCTGGCATAGCTTAATCTGTTTGTAACCACCAAAAAGCCAAATATTGTTCCAAGCCAAGCTTGCCTAGAAAATGTAATAATCAGTCCTATCAAATAAATCCCAAAGGAAAGATAGCTCGTTTTTCGTGCAAGTGAAAAAATCACAATTAAAAACGGAAATGAAAGCGCAATAAATCCAGCTAAAACATTAGGATGGGGAAGAGTACCATAAGCCCTTAGATATTCCTGACCTGCGATATTGATTTTGGCAACATTCAACGTTGAAAGGTCAAAAAAGTGACCTCCTAATATTCTTAAGTTTAAAGAATTGCTAAATAAAAACTGCCCAAACCCTAGAGTAATTTGGACAACCACGGATGTTACCATAACCAATAAAATTATCTTTCTAAAATCATCATCAAAGTAGTTTCTAGCCACGTAAAAGGCCACAGCAGCTGTTTCGAGTAATTTTAAAACTCTCCATAAGCCAATTACTGGAATTGGGCTTAGGATAGCTTCAAGGATAAAAAATAAGATTATTAAAGAAACAATTAAAGTGGGAGTCTTATCTAGCCTGAATGGTTGTCTAGTGGTATATATCCCAAAACTTATAATAAACAGGATTTCAAAAATATGAATCGAAGGTGTTAACACATCAAAGGATAATCCAAAAACTAGTGGGGCAATATCATCGATGCGCCAAATAAAACCGAAAGGGAGTACAAATAAACCTAAAAGAAATATTCGTTGATCCAACGTTAAACGCGCAACTTCGTAAATAAATTTAAGTCGGGAAAGACGGGAGTTACTGTTTTGGACTAATGACCAGGTAACGATTTGGTTCACTGCCTTCTGAAAAAGTTTCAACATCATCATTACCCGTTAAAGCAGTATGTATCACCCTTCTCTCCAAAGGGGTCAGGTTTGTGACTTTTTGAGGCTGTCCAGAAAATTTGGCCTTTTGAGCAAGCTTTAAAGCCATCTCCACCAGCCTTTCTTCGTGATGACCTCTCCAATTATCTACATCCACCTTAATCGGTAATTTGTCGCCAGTTTTAGAAAATACAGCGCTTGATAACCACCTGTTTAGTGATGCTAAGTTTTGACCTCTCTTACCGATCAAGATTGCCGTATCGTCACTCTCAAGAGCCACATTCCACGACCCCTCACCCTTTTCAACCTTTGCCTTTGCGTCAAGCCCAGCAAGTGTAAATAGCTGAGTCATCAAGTCTTGAATTAAATTGATATTTTCTTCTACCATATTATTTATTTTTCTTTAAAAAAGTAAACCAGTCCTCAAGTTGCCCGGAACCGTTGATTTTATACTGCTGTAATATACCAAATAAGGTAAAAGCATTCCAGTAGAGAGCCAGCCCAAGGGGATATAGATAAACAAAAAACCCTGTCATAAACGGAAGTATATAAGTTAATTGTTTCTGTGTAGATGCCATTGTTGACGCAAAATCCTCAGCTTCTTTCTTTTTAGCTGGTTTCTTTTTTGAGTTTTCAGGCGAAACTGGGGCAAGCATCATTTTGCTTTGGACCAATTGGAGACCGACAGTGACTACAGGAAACAGAATCAGCCACCAACCAACACTTGTCCAACTAGAAGGCTT
>CAZLCH010000132.1:0-1695 GCA_964558025.1 uncultured Gammaproteobacteria bacterium
CGAACTTACTGTTAAGAGTTCACCACGTCGTTTTGATAAGGAAGGTCTCTTCCGTCTTCAAGCAAAATACACCCGCGCTTATTTTAAGATTTATTTTAGTAAAGACTATGAGTAGGTTACGGCAGGTGGTAGTTATTCATGGTGGCGATACGTTTGCTCGTTATGAAGATTACCTTGATTTTTTAAAGAATTTTGCCGTTGACAAAAGTGTTTTTGAGAAACACGGCTGGAAACAATCACTTGGCACTGAGCTTGGTAGTGATTATGAAGTTTTTAAGCCAGAGATGCCTTGTAAATGGAACGCAAAGTATCTTGAGTGGTCACTATGGTTTGAAAAACTAATACCTTTATTGTCTGAAGAAGTAATTTTTATTGGCCATTCGCTTGGAGGGTTATTTTTAGCCAAATATTTTTCTGAACATCATTACCCAAAAACAATTTCCGCTTTGATGCTGGTGGCGGCGCCCTATGATATGGCTGAAACCGGCGAATCATTAGCTGATTTTAATTTGCCAACTTCTTTAGAATTATTAGCTAAACAATGTCAAAAAATATATCTTTATCATAGCCAGGATGATCCAGTGGTGCCGTTTCAAGAAATGAAAAAATATCAAACCGCTTTAGCCGCGACTACGCCCAACAAAATAGACGTAAAAACTGAAATATTAGATCAACGCGGTCATTGTAATCAAGATAGGTTTCCTGAATTAGTCAAAGATATTCTTTCGTTATAATTATTATATATGACCACTGTTAATCAACAGGCGATAGCGATTCATAAAAAGTTAAAAGGTAAAATCGGGGTTATTCCCAAAGCCCCATTGCGTAACAAGAAAGATTTAAGTTTGTTTTATACGCCCGGCGTTGGTGCTGTTTCTTCATTGGTGGCTAAACGTAAGAAACAAGTAGGGGAGTATACGATGGTGAACAATACCGTGGCGGTGATTTCCGATGGTTCGGCTGTCTTGGGTCTTGGCAATATTGGACCCGAAGGTGCTTTGCCGGTGATGGAAGGTAAAGCCATGCTTTTTAAAGCTATAGCTAACATTGATGCGTGGCCGATTATTTTAAATACCCAAGATAGTGAAGAAATAATTAAAACTATTATCGCCATTTCCCCTGGCTTTGGTGGCATTAATCTTGAAGATATTTCTGCCCCACGCTGCTTTGAGATTGAAAAAGCACTGCGATCAAGACTTAAGATTCCGGTTTTTCATGATGACCAACATGGAACCGCAATGGTGGTTTTAGCTGGTTTAATAAATGCCTTGAAAGTTGTTAAGAAAAAAATGGCCTCAACGCGGATTGTGATTGCCGGGGCTGGCGCGGCTGGTCAGGCGATCACTCATCTACTCTTGAAAGCTGGTTATCGAAATATCATCTTAGTTGATAGTCGAGGGATTATCAGTCGTTCGAGAAAAGATTTAGATAAACACAAAAAACTATTAGCCAAAGATACTAATAAGAAAAATATTATTGGTGATGTGAGTAAAGCTCTTAAAGGAGCAGATGTTTTTATTGGTGTTTCGCAAGCTAACCTTATTTCCGTCCATCATATTAAACTAATGGCGCCTAAACCAATCATTTTTGCTTTAGCCAATCCGATTCCAGAGATTATGCCTTCGGTAGCGTACAAAGCCGGTGCGGCAGTTGTGGCGACCGGTCGATCTGATTTTAATAATCAACTTAATAACT
>CAZLCH010000133.1:0-1667 GCA_964558025.1 uncultured Gammaproteobacteria bacterium
AAGCAAAGGGTGATTCATGATGACTGATAAAATCGATTTGCGCCGCGGCATCAAAGTCTTTTTCATAGGTGGTAAAAACTTCGGTGATGCTGGTTGATAATGGACTATCAATATAAATTGGCAAAGCCGGAATTTTACCTTCGTTATATAGACGATGCAAAATATAGATTAATTCCTGTGTCCGACCAAGGGCAAAAGCGGGCACAATAATCTTTTTTCGTCCTGCGACTGCTTCCTGGATAATATCAATTAAAACTGTATCAACCTCAGAAATTGGTCGATGTAATCGATTGCCATAGGTACATTCAATAATTAGCGCATTGATCGATTCTTCAACTTTTTCCGGATCATGAAGAATTGGTACTCCCCCATTGCCTAAATCGCCGGTAAACAAAAGACGTTTAACTGTATCACCCTGACCGCATTCAAGTACTGTGACGGCTGAACCAAGAATATGACCAGCATCATAAAATTTAAAACGATTTTCATGATTTAATATGTGCCAACTTTTTGCCAAGCGTGAATATTCAATTTTGTGAAATAAGGCCGCAGTTTTGGCCACATCATCAACCGTGTAAAGAGGGGTTAAAACTTCATCTTCTGGTATGCCTTCAGCTAACAAATGTTCATAATCACTCAATTGAATCTTGGCAGAATCAAGCATAATCAAACGAGCAATATCAGCTGTGGCTGGCGTAGCATAGATTGGCCCTTGATAACCATTCTTTGGCAGTAACGGTAATGAGGCTGAGTGATCAGCATGAGCATGCGATAAAATAACTGCTTGTATATCAGTGGGCATAAAGGGAAGACGCTTATTGAGTTCATACGCTTCCCGGCGGCGACCCTGATGAAAGCCACAGTCTAACAGTATTTGAAAACCATTGTATCGAACAACGTGCTTGGAGCCGGTCACTTCATGCGCGGCGCCAAAAAAAGTAATATCCATATATAGTCAGTATACTAAATTTATAGCTACCTGAGAAACAAAAAAGCGGCCTTGGTAGTAACGGCCGCTTATACTAAATACTCAAATTTGATAGCTTTTGTGGTAGTTCCTGAATTGACTTGATTGTTTTTATCTCATCACTATATTTCGAGATTTGCGGATAACGATTGAAAAGAATTGCTTCCATTCCTAATTTTTTTGGGATAGAATAATCCAATCTTATGTTATCGCCAACGATGAGAATTTCTTGTGGTAAAAAACCAGAATGCCAGATAGCTTTATATATTTGCTCATCAGGCTTGGCAACTCCAAGGCTTGAAGAAAAAAACTTCCATGATATTATCTGATCAAGAAATCGATCAAAAAACGGTTTTTGATACTCAGTGGTGAGATTAGCAATAACACCAAGTTCATAACCTTGTTTCTTTAATAAAACTAATATCTTGAAAATATCTGGGTATAGTTCAATAGTATTGAGATCGTCTTGTAAATCTTCAGTAAATTTATTTTGATTTACCGGCCGATTAATCAAACCTTTTAACCACAACTTCTCAAACATTATATTAATCTCATATATTTCATGAGTTAATAGGTATGTATAGGTAGCGGCTGGATTTGGGCTGGCCCTGAGAATACCTCCATAAGGAAAGAATCCACCTGTTTTATGCAAAACAACGTGATAAAGATCAAGAACAATCAATTTTAAAGGTACCATCTA
>CAZLCH010000134.1:0-1664 GCA_964558025.1 uncultured Gammaproteobacteria bacterium
TTTAATTTTGTTCGGGCCTCTTCCTCAACAAACTGACTTGATTGCATATAATCCAAAACTTGTTTAAGGTGGCTATTTTTGCCTTCAAGTTCGGCCGCGGTTTCTTCTAAACCTTTAATTTCAACATCAATGGCTTTTTTCTGACGAAAATTTTTTGTTAAGGGAAAAGCTAATAAAATAAGCAATCCTAACAACAAAATAGTTAGAAAAAGTTGACGACTAAACATGGCCCGAAAGAAAGACATAGGCAATAAGAAAAAAAATCAATTAATTAAGCCTTTAACTTCCACTTCTTTCTCACTGTACCATTTTTGGCAATCTGATAACAAAGCGGCTGACCGGTCGGGATTTCCAGCTCTGGAATATCACGATTGCTAATATGTTCCAAATATTTAACTAAGGCACGTAAACTGTTGCCATGAGCGACAATTAATAGTTTTTTGCCTTGAGCTAAAGCCGGTAAAAGATCAGACCGCCAATATGGTAATACCCGTCGGTACGTATCTTGTAATGATTCAGTGCGGGGTCGCAAGCGTGACGGCATATCTTTGATTATAATCTGACCAACCATATTCTCGGCTTGGGCCACCGGTGGCCGTTCACTAAAACTCCGACGCCATTGTAAAAACTTGGCTTGGCCAAACTGAGCCGCAATCATTTTTTTTGATTTACGTTGGAGAGCGCCATAATGACGTTCATTTAAACGCCAGGAATGAGCAATCGGTAATGCCATCATATCCATTGCTTCCAAAGTCAACCATAGCGTTTTAATGGCTCGTTTTAAGACTGAGGTATAAGCATGATCAAAATGATAACCATGACGTTGTAATAACATACCCGCGCGTTGGGCTTCTCTCTCGCCACGTTTTGAAAGCCCAATATCAACCCAGCCGGTAAAAATACCTTTTTTATTCCATAGACTTTCACCGTGACGCAGTAAAACTAAATTAGGTTGAGGCATAGATAAAATTAACGATTGAGTTGTTTATTAATTTCTTTTTCAATCGCCTGAAAACTTGGCTCGGGAATTTTAACATCATTAACAAAAAAAGTCGGGGTCGCGTTAACGCCTGAAGCTGTACCGGCAGACATATCTTGATTAATAGTCTCGCTATATTTATTGGTTTCAACGGCTGTTTTCAGCGCTTGACTATCTAAGCCAAGCTGATCAGCATAAGTACCAAATAAATTTATTACTGCCACACGGTCAAGCGGAGTAACTAAATTTCCCCACTCATCTTGCTTTTCATACAGTAAATCATACATCTCCCAAAACTTACCCTGAGCACCAGCGGCCTCAGCGGCTTGAGCGGAAATCATCGCATGAGGGTGGCTTGATAATGGAAAATGTCTAAAAACGAATTTGACATCATTAGGATAAGCACGGATAAGTTGACTGACAATATCATGCGCCTGTCGACAAGCCGGGCACTGAAAATCAGCAAATTCAGTCACAATAATCTTTCCATCGGCATTACCTTTTTCATAAGCACCTACACGACTCGTGAGTGGTGCTTGTTTAGCTGGCGTGCCGGCAAACTTAAATAGTATTACTCCCAAAATAATAGCGCCAAGAGCTATACTGAGTAAAATTTTATATTCTTTCGGCATAGATGACTTTACGATACCATAATAATAAAATGGTAATAATAAGAGCTTCAAGA
>CAZLCH010000135.1:0-1656 GCA_964558025.1 uncultured Gammaproteobacteria bacterium
CCCTAAACCAGTAAAAAAATCCTTTAATATTTTTCAGCGATTTTTTAGTAAAAATCTTAGTCAAGTTTTAGCCGCCGAACGAGAGAAAGAATTAGCCTGGCACGAACGTAACCAGATTGAAAGAAAATTTTGGCAACCCTCCAGCGCCATAAAACCTAACCTGATTAAAAATCAAGAAGTACTATTTTTTAACTGGCATGAAAATTTACTGGTACTTGGCTTGTCTTTGATGATGTGTTGTTTGGCCATTGGCTTTCTCTATGTTGGTTTATTAATCTGGCAAAAAGAGCGACTTGATACCAGTCGTACGGCTCTAGAAAATAGTAAAGTTATTGACAAACAGATCGACATTGGAGAACAAGCCGCACAGGAAATAAAAGTTTTTACCACTAAACTTAATCTTGTGAACGACTTACTTAATAATCATGTATACTGGACCAATTTTTTAGCTTTCTTAGAAAATAAAACTTTAGAAGATGTTTATTATGAGAAATTTAGTGGCGATTTGAGTGGTGAATACACTATTCCTGGCGTAGCCAGAAATTTACAAGCGATTACCTTACAACTTGAAGTAATGAAAACTCATGACAAGGTTAAAAGTTTAACCCCTGATACCGGACAGGCCAGCGCTGATGGTAAATCATTATTATTTAATCTTGGCATGTCAATTGATCCGACTCTCTTTCTAAAATAGTTTATGGCACAAATTGTTTTCAAAAATAAAAAAAATGAAGCCAAACCAAAAGCTAATGAGGTTAGTAACACTAACTTATCACTTGGTATTTTGGCTAATTTTTTCCGTTGGTTTATTATTCTGGCTTGCTTGATTGTGCTTGGTAGTGGTTATTGGTGGCTCTTAAAGCCCAAATATGATCTCATCATTAATGATGAGGAATTTAAAAAAGAAGAGAAAATTTACCAGGATAAAGTCATGTATCTCAAGCAATTGCGTGAAGCACAAAATGCTTATGACAGTATCGCTTCGGCTGATAAAGATAAAATTGACACAATTTTAGCACTTGGTCAGGATATTGAAACTTTTAAAATTAATTTGCTACGTGAATTATCCTATTTAGCCAAAATTAATAACGGTGCTAAGATTGAGAGTATTGAAGTCACACCATTGGATAATTCCAGTGACAAATTTATTGATATTGCCAAAGGACCAAATTTTTCCCTCCCAACCAGTAATATTCAAATTGTTACCATTTCTTTTACGATTTCAGACGTTGAGTATAGTGGTCTGAAGAGGATTTTAGGGAGAATGGAAAAAAGTTTGCGTTTAATGGATATAACTAAGTTTGATTATGATCCAACTTCTCGTACGGCACAACTTGAAGTTTTTAGTTATTATTTTAAATCGTAGGTATGATTAATCGACAGGATCAAAATATTATTATCATGTATGTTATCACCATTTTGATTGTTGGTACTTTAATGATTGTAATTATGAATTTTAATTCCTGGTTTTTAATTAAAGAAGAAGAGCCGCAAAGTGGTTTTACACCTGCCGCACGTGATACCGTTGACCAAGATGATATTAAAAAAGATATTCTTAAAAGTCCAAAGTTTCAGTCACTTGGCCCTTTATTAACCCCCCAAGAATTGAAAGATTTACAAACTTCGGAAAATCAAACAAGTGGTGATGGTACGAGT
>CAZLCH010000136.1:0-1622 GCA_964558025.1 uncultured Gammaproteobacteria bacterium
AAAACTTAACATCCTAAACGTTAGAATATTTTCGCACCGCTACCAGGCTGGCAATCATATTAATAACCGCTGTACCGGCGAATTCAAATAATAATAGACGCACAAGATTGGCTTTAAAATAACTAATAATATTAATATCGTAATTAAGGAAAAAGGTTTCCAAATATGGCTGTAAAAGGTGTAGGAAAAGATAAAATAAGATTGTTGTAATGCCTAAACCGATTAAGGTGTAAATAACACTGGAAATTAAGAAAGGCGCACGAATAAACCAATGTGAGGCTCCCACCAGACGCATGATAGCTATTTCCTGACGATGGGTATAAATCGCTACTCGGATTGTATTATAGAGAACAAGTAGGGTAATAAAAATAAACAATAAACTGACAAAAAAACCAACCTCACTTACCCGCTCGGTAATGGTATTGATCTTTTCGAGCATTAATTTATTATTGTCAAAATTTCTTGATTCGATAATTGGATTGCTTAATTTATTTAATTCAGTAATTAAGTCGTTGTAATTATCAAGATTTTTTGGGTTAATAACTAGACTTGGTGACAACGGATTAGAATCAAGCTCATGTAAAGCATTGATAACATCAGGATTATTCTCATGTTTCTTTTTAAAATCCTCTAAAGCGGCTTGCTTGGAAACATAGGTTACTTCCTTAACATTATCAAAGCTACTGATTTCGGCTCGCAGAGCGAGAATATCACTCTCAGCGGCATCAGTCCGTAGATAGAGACTAATGTCAATTTTCTCGCGAACTGTTTGTACCGCCGCGCCAGAAACAACCTGTAAAGCAATTAACAAATTAACTGAGAAGAGAGCTAAAACCAAAATAACGATCGTCACAACCGAAAGCCAAATATTACGGAAAATATCCTGCACACTGAATTTAAAAGCTCGACCAAAAGAAATAAACATAGATATTAAATAACGTATTTACCCACCGCTTGGTCAGAGATAATTTTCCCGTCATGGAGGGTAACCACTCGCCGCTTCAAACGATTAACGATATCGCGGTTATGAGTAACGAGTAGAACCGTTGTACCAAATTCATTGATTTTTAGCAGTAAATCAATGATTTCTTGGGCATTAATTGAATCAAGATTACCAGTCGGCTCATCAGCTAATAATACTTTTGGCTGATATACTAAGGCTCGGGCAATCGCCACTCGCTGTTGCTCGCCGCCGGAAACTTCATGCGGATAACGCTTCATTTTTGCCCCTAAACCAACAACATTCATTACTTTAGGCACTAATTCTTTGATTTTTTTACTGCCTTTTCCCGCAACTTCCAGCGCAAAAGCAACATTTTCGGCTAAGGTTTTTTTAGGTAGCAGTTTAAAATCTTGAAAAATAACCGCGACCTGACGACGCAAGTATGGTACTTCACGCTGACCGATACGGGTAATATCCCAATCACCAATTTTAATCGTACCTTCAGTCGGCTGTTCTTCGCCAATCAAACACCGTACTAACGTCGTTTTTCCAGTACCAGATTGACCGACTAGCGACACAAACTCACCTGGTTTAATTTCAAGACTAACATGATCCAGTGCTTTAATATGAGGATGATAAATTTTAGAAACATTATTAAGGCGGATCATGGATTATAATG
>CAZLCH010000137.1:0-1617 GCA_964558025.1 uncultured Gammaproteobacteria bacterium
CGAGAAGAACAAGAGAACCCTGAAGTTGTAGTAGGTGTTGATGTCGCATTCCGTGCTTTTCCGGCAGATTCAACATCTGGTATTCCCGTTCACTACATGTCTGTCGGAGGAGGTGGTAGGCGCCGTGATTTGCCGCGCGACAATAACGGAAACGAATCTTACTATGGCGCCGGAACTGCCGTATTGACAGTCAGCGAAACTGAAAAAAGAAACCTTATCAGACTTGGCTTTATTGAAAAAGATACTCGTTTTAGGGCATTTCGACATCAGCATGATAATACTTCACCAATTTACCGACTTAGGAAAACTGTTACTACAGACGGGCGAAGAATATATGTATACACCGACAATTTGGATAAAAGAAGATACTATCAGCAGCACGGCTATTACAATGAAGGTGTTAAATTTTACGGCGTACGGCGCTAAACTAGATAATCCAAGGAGTTTTTGTTAAAATTACCCCTGTAAGTTGAGGTTATTTACCAAAGTTGTGAGAGGATTCACAACTTTGAGAGGAGGTTGCTTTATTAGGTTTCTACCTTTGCTGAGCAAATTTATTTTGTCAGCGAAAAGGAAACCTAATAATTACACACCGACGATGGGGATTAGCCAAGCGGTAAGGCTCTGGGTTCTGGTCCCAGGATCGCAGGTTCGAATCCTGCATCCCCAGCCAATTTATTGATTACAAAAATAAAGTTCTCCGATTTTGATCTTTGGAAATCAAATTATAGATATTGTTTTTTCATGGTTAGATAAGAACGTTTTATTAAATCTTCAAGAATATTATTATCGACATCCGAAAGTTTATTTAAATACAAGCAGCTTTTACTTATTTTGTGCTTTCCTAGCTTTTTTAAGTTTTCTTGATAGTCATCAAAGCCGTTCATAAAATACAAAGTTAGATTTTGCTTGCGCGGAGAAAAACCAATTAATGGCCAATCGCCCTCTTGGCGACTTCGTTCTGATTTATAGTGGTACTTGCCAAAACCGATAATGCTGCTACCCCACATCTTTGGTTTTTCACCAGTTATTTTTTTGTAAATCTCAAGTAGGTTAAAGCTGTCTTCGCGTTTTAACCGATCATCGACTTTGTTAATAAAGTTCTCTACGCTAGCATCGTTTTCTTTAGTCTTAAGTTCGCCCATACGATTATTTCATCAATTGTTCTATGACTGCCCTAGAAACTGTTTTCAAGTTCTTTCTCCAACAACTGTAGGTCCTTGATATGCAAAACGCCGCGGCTGACTTTTAAAATATCCTTTTTTTGGAGTTTTTGAAGTTCTCTGCTGATGGATTCTCGCGACAAACCAGTCCTATTGGCCAGTTCTAACTCTGAGGTTTTTAGCTTAAAGCCAGTGTCTTGTCTTACACCAAAACGACGGCATTCAGTAATTAGTTCAAATATCGTTCTTGAGCGTGCCGTACCTTTCATAAGGTATGTAATTCGCCGTAACATACCCTCTGTACCAGAGTAAAGTCGGCCTAACAAATCGTACATTACGTCCGGATTGTTTTTAATAAATTTAACTGTTTTATCAACGGGAGCAAGTCTCAAAGAAACTGCCGTTGCGGTTTCGTAGAAATATTCGTTCTGCTGCTTTAAAACTGCCCATGACA
>CAZLCH010000138.1:0-1602 GCA_964558025.1 uncultured Gammaproteobacteria bacterium
TTGTATTGTTTTTAAAACTTCGGGATCAATCGGAGTGGTTGCGCTGTAATCAAGATAAATCATAGAGTAGATAAGTTATTAGAGAAGTTTATTTAATAATGACTTTAGTGCCAACTTCAGCCCAATCATAGACAATCTTCGCGGCGGTAATACCCAAGCGAATACAGCCATGCGAAACCGGAGTGCCAAGATGATTGGCCCCTTCTTTATAACCGCCAGGCCATTCAGGTAATTCGTGAATACCAATTCTTGTTCCCTTTAAACCAAGCCAGTACGGCATCCATAAGCCATAAGCTTTTGACCAGGCACGTGGATTCTTATTACCAATATGATATTCCCCTTTTGGTGTCGCCATTGATGGTTTGCCGGTTGAGACAGTGTGGGTTCTAATGGTAATCCCATTAAGTTGTTGATAGAGTTCTTGTTTTTTTGTATCAATCAAGATTGATTTTTCCAACTTTTTTGCCTCCCTGCTTAAGGGATCAAAACCTTTGCTAATTTCCAGGCCATCAACATAGCCATCATCATCAGAATCAGGTTTATAAATATCAGTTTTAAACTGCGCTTCTTGAATATCAACAAGGCCGTCACGATCAGAATCAGTTAACTCTACTGCCAGAGTATATTTACTAATAACTGAAAAAGATAAAATCAAAACAATAAGAAAAAGATATTTTTTCATACCTTAACTATACCAAAAATACTTTAATCTAAGCAATAAAAAAACCACCCAAGAGATTCCTGTACGTATGTTAACGTCAGTCAGCTACTTAGGTGGGTGTTACCCGGATTTTTATTAGATGAGATCTAAAATAAATAATTTTCAATAATTTAACAAAAGTTATTTGAAGATACTATCCTCCTTTCGTTTTTTAAATTGAATTTTTGTGTCCGGTATGAAATAACCCCTTTATTTTTTATTTAGGGGTAAAAATTTATTAACGTTTAGTACTATATCATATTATTATTTTTTTGTCAATACTAATTAATAATATTAGTTATTTAAGGCTAATATTAAACAAAATATACTTATATAAATTCTCCACATGTCATCAACATTGCCTTTAATTTAGCTTAGCGGTAGGATTAGATATTATGACGCAATCAACTGATATAGTTTCCAAATTACCTCCCCAGAATCTTGAAGCGGAAACCTTTGTTTTAGGTTCGCTTTTAATTGACCAAAATACGATTGTCAAGATTGCTGATATTTTAAACCCTGAAGATTTTTATAAAGATAGTCATGGAATAATTTTTTCCGCCATGAAAGAGCTGTATGCTCATCGTGAACCGATTGACATTCTGAGTTTAACCTCAAAGCTTGAAGAAAAAGGACAGCTTGAAGCAGTGGGTGGCCGATCATATATCGCTAACCTAGCTAACTCAGTTGGTACGGCTTCAAATGTTACCTATTATGCCGAGCTCATTCAACGTAAAGCCACATTACGACGCTTAATTACCGCCGCGGCGGCGATTGGTGAACTTGGCTATGAACAGGATGAAGAAATTGACAAAATTCTTGATGAAGCTGAACAAAAACTTTTTAATGTCTCACAAAAATTTTTAAAACAAGCTTTTCAACCGATTGATACATTGTTAAAC
>CAZLCH010000139.1:0-1589 GCA_964558025.1 uncultured Gammaproteobacteria bacterium
GTGCACTCGGTTTGCATCCGAGAGGCGCGAGTTCGATTCTCGCACGGTCCACCAATATTATCTTGATAACCTATGCAAGACAACTATCCTGCATTTCATATAGGCATTAACATCTTTGTTATAAAAGACGGACTTCTTCTTTTAGGAAAAAGAATAAATGCGCATGGCGCTGGCACGTGGGGACTGCCTGGTGGCCATCTTGAAATAGGTGAGCGAATGGTTGCTGCAGCAGCGCGTGAGCTTACAGAGGAAACCGGTTTGAGAGCAAAAGATTTTGAATTTTCAAATATTATTAATGACGGGGGTGGTGGTAAAAATTATGTTCAAATAGGCTTTATTGCCCAAGGTGTTACAAGCAAGCCTATGGTTAAAGAACCCGATAGATGCGAAGTATGGAAATGGTTTGAAATTGACAATTTGCCCAAAGAAATTTATCCAGCACACATTAAACAAATAGAAAATTTTATTAAAAAGTCTTACTTGTTTGATGCATAAAGTCGGCATAGTTAAACAGTCACCTAATTACCTGATTTCCACTGGCTTGGACTAGGGCCACCAAACTACGATAAACCACGCTCATCTACATTAATATCAAATTATGAAATTAGATAGTGCAGTATTCTATAGTAATGATATAGAAAGAGCTGTTTTGTTTTATAGAGATGCTCTCGGGTTTTCCTTAGAATACCAGCAGGGGGATAGATATGTTTCTTTTATATTTCCAAACGATGCCCGTCTTGGGATTAAAAAGAAAGTTGAAGAGCGGGAGTTACCAGGAGCCCAAACAGTTTTTATTTCCTGTGAAAACGGCATTGAGCAGCTATACAAAAGCTTAAAGCAAAAAAACATACCAATTCTCAAAGAACTAATTGCCCAAGATTGGGGTAAAAATTTCAGCATCTTAGACCCAGATGGGAACAAGGTTCAGTTTGTTGAAAAGCCTGTAAGGTCTCAATAACTTGGCTCCAACTAACTCTGATGGAGTCTGCTAAATCTATTGACATCAGAATAATCATGCATAAAATCAAGAAAATTCTCTTAAATACTATACCAATACTATTAATGATTGGTTTGATTCCTTTTATTATCAACGACTATGCGTTGACGATCATTTACGTTTGTATAATCATGGTCTCGTTGATAATTAAAAGAACACCACATGATATACTTATTTTAATATTTGGCTTCCTCGCTATGACTGCCTCAGAATACCTTTTTATAAGCACGGGTGTTGAAACCTTTGTCCGTAATTCTTTATTTGGCCTTATGCCTTTATGGTTACCATTCTTGTGGGGTTATGGCTTTGTGGTAATAAAACGTTCAGTTGAGATATTAAACGCGTAAAAAATTGACTAATCTATCAATAGCTTTTGTGATTGATTTAGATTACGGCTAAAGGTTAATCTTAAAATCACCCTGCGTCTGCGGGGTGATTTTTGATTTTATGATCAAAATAAACTCGCTTGTGGTACGGCCTGTTCGTCTTTAGAAAAAAGATGAATTTTACCATATTCCCCATCATAGCCTGGGTCTAATCCTTTGATATCCTTAGCGCGTAAACGTCTAATAGCCTCAACCACCCGCTCGAT
>CAZLCH010000140.1:0-1547 GCA_964558025.1 uncultured Gammaproteobacteria bacterium
CATAAGGCAACCACGGCCGCTGTTACGACTGTTAATACATTCTGAACCGTTTCTTTAGTTCTAAAGCTGGTAATAAATGGTATTATGATCAAGGCATAAAGCCAACGCTTACTTTCGAGCAGATAAAAAATACTATCGTTATGTCTTAGTACGCCAACCACCAAACCTAGTACTATCAAACCGCCCAAAGCCAATAAAGGTTTTACATACGGTAAATTTTTATATTTTTCTATTTGTATTTCTCGTCGTAATAAAGCTACCCCCTCTCCACTTAACCACACTGCCATGACAATAATCCATAAAATCATGCGCAAAGAAATAACTGAATTATTGATTGTTAAACTAAAAAGATATCCTTGTGATCCAACACAGAGCTCAGCCATAACAAGTAACAAACCATAGTTAATATTTTTTAAACTAACTACTAATGTAGTAATAGCTAGTACACTCATCACAACCAAACCAATCAATGGTTGGTGATCGCTCATGTACGATAGTATGGCAATAGCTAACGTACTTATCAGGGTCATTAAAAATAGAGTTTTTTTCTTCATAGCGATAATATATCACCAACTTGAATATTGTAATTCTGTGCCGCGCCCGCCGGTAATTCAAGTACCATATTAACCATGCCGTTTGAAGCATAGGGTGTATAGGGTTCGCTTGACTCGGGCGGAAGATTAAGGCTCATACCAACAACTCGATTATTATCAAGCCAGATAATATCTAGTGGAAAATACATCCGCCGCATCACAAATACTTGTTCTTCGCGACGCGGAAAAATAAAGAGCATACCACAACGTGAACAAATATTTGGTCGATCACTTAAACCCTGAAACTGTTTAACTGGCGTATCAGCGATATCAACCTGTATGGTATGACCATTGATCATTATCAATCGAGAGGCTGGTATGGTCTTCACCTGAGAACGTGGCCAGCTCAACATCAAAGCCGCTCCTAGAGCAGTCATAACAACTGTAACGATAATAGTTGCTCTAAGCCAAATCATGTTTTTGTTTAATAATCTTCATCGCCGTTTGATATTTTCTCACGGTTGGTAAAAATGGCAGTAATTTATAAACAAAAGCTGGCACCCAGCTACTAATTGTCCCGCCCGCTTTTACCGAAAATAAGACCTGGTCAATCCATATTCCTCTATGATTTTGCTCACTCATTGTTAACCATAGATCCCAATCCTGAAATCGCTTAATGGCATTATCAAAACCTGGGAAGTGTTCTTTGCGCATCAAGGCCGTGGTATGGATATAAGGCATAGTTCGTAAACGTGTCGTCTCATACGCAAATGAACGAAATAACTTTGCGCCGTAATAAAAAGAACTATAGGTAAAACTAACTTCAGGATGATTTTCAAGTGTTGTCATCATCACTGCTAAACATTCTGGCTTTAAGGTAATATCAGCATCGCAAAATAATAAAAACTCGCCACGTGCTAAACGTGCACCATGATTGCGGGTCGGATTTGAACCTTCATTGTTCTTTTTAATATATATAAACTGAGCTTCATTAAAACGAGGTTGATAGGTTGT
>CAZLCH010000141.1:0-1532 GCA_964558025.1 uncultured Gammaproteobacteria bacterium
TAAGACAGCTAAAGAAGCGAAAAGTTTAATCCTGTTAAAATTGATCCTGTTATTGCTCAATGCGTAAAAACAGCGATTGAAAGAAAAGATACTACTCTTAAAGCATCGCTTTTAACTTACCAAACTGCTGTGATGAGTGCGATTGATGCTCGTACAACCTGTCAGAAGGCCGCGATTGATCTAACTTCAGCCAGTGAACAGCAAACTGCTAATAAGAATTGTATTGAAACGTATCACCGAGCGGTTTGGAATGCTTTAACAGCTTTAAAGAGTTCTAAAGAAAGTGGTTGGAAGACTTTCCGTACTGATGTTAAAGCTTGTGGTAGTCAGGCGGTTGATGCCAATAAAAATGAAGTTTTAGTTGAAGATGGTGAAATGCAAATCAATCTTGAAGTTGATATGGAAGATGATAGTACTGTAAGTACTGAAAAAACTACTGAGAACCAAACGAGAAAATAGTCACTATCATCATATAGTTCTTTTCACTGACGAGTTTAATAAATATAAAGACAGCCCCTTCCGGGCTGTCTTTAGTTAAAGTAAAAATTTAAGTAAGGAATGATAGCCTTGACATAATCATAATAATAGGTTAGGGTATCTTTTGTTATGACCCTTTACAGGGGCCATACTTTTTTTAAAAAAATATTTCAAAATTTAAAAGATTCCTAACAAGGAATCACAGGAGAAAGAAAAGTGAAAAAAACAACACAGACAATTATTGGTGTTTTTTTGTTTTTTATTGCTCTACAAACATCGATCCAGGCACAGTTTTTCTGCGAGGATTTCGAATATCAAGCCGGTGATACAATTAATAATTACGGCTGGGTAAAGTTCAGTGGTATAGGAGTAAATCCGGTTATTATTACTGGTCCGGGATTAGAGCAAAGTTGCTATTCCGTTACCTTTGGTAATGCAGCTTTACTCAATACAACCGGTGAAGATTCATATCGAATCTTGCCGATGTTGACCAATTCAGGCAATTTTTATGCCTCTATGTTAGTCAATTTTTCCGCGGCTCAGGCTTCTGGTGATTTTTTCTTTCACCTCGGTGACTCAGTTGTTAATAATAGCAATAAGACGGCTCGAGTCTATGCTAAATTATTAAATGGTAAAGTTAGCATCGGATTAGCAAAAAATAATGAAACCCCGCTTTATACTGCCGGAGTATATGATTTCGGAGTAACATACTTACTTGTTCTTAAGTATGAGTTTGTTGCCGGAAGTGATAATGATCCAATAAGTTTATTTGTGTTTGATGAACAGCATTGTCCGGCCTGTAATCCGGAGCCACCACCAACGTTGGGGCCAACCGTTGGAACAGGCAACGACAAAGATGATTTACCAAATATCGGTAAAATTGTTTTATGTCAGGGAGCGGGTGCACATAGCCCAACTCTGTTTATTGATGCTATTTGTGTTGATCGGTTGTTTTGTAACAATGCTCTCCCCATCGAACTCAGTTCATTCTCCAGTACAATCAATGGTAGCGAGGTGAGGTTAGATTGGGCGACAAGCTCAGAAACCAATAATTC